>JAQVTZ010000002.1 GCA_028699795.1 Clostridia bacterium
GTTTGCGACGGCGTATCCGTCTCCGCCGTTGTTGCCCGTACCGCAAACAATTGCTACGGGAGGCCGCCATTGCGCGCTGCGGTAGATACCTTCCGCCGCGCGTCGCATCAGCTCTATACCGCTTATGCCGCTTGCTATCGTTTGCCTGTCGCTTTCGCGCATGGTTTTTACGGATACAACCTTTATCATAGCTACCTCTACAACGACTATTGTACAACATTTTTTTCTATTATGGTAGTTTAACAGTAAATATTCTGTCTTTCGTTTCTTTTTTTAAGGAAAAGGATGCTATAATAAATTCATGAAAAAATTGGTTTGCCTTATGTTAATCATGTGCTTTTCCCTATCGGCTTTAGGCGCTTTGTCTGCTTGCAAGCACGATGACGCAAGCGAAGAAATCCCTCAGCCTGCGGGATATATTACCGCAAGCGGCAAAGATTTTTATACGGCGAAAGAGGACGGTGAAAAGATATTTTTCAAAGGCGTAAACGCGGGCGGTTGGCTGGTTACCGAAGACTGGATGTGCCCCACCTCGTTAGAGGGAGATTTGCATCACGAAAGCGGAATGTTTGAACTATGGGATTCTTTAGAATCTACTTTAGGTATCCATAATGTAGAAGAAGCGTACAACCTTTATCGCGACACTTGGTGGACAACAGAAGACTTTGATCACTGCAAGTCAATGGGATTTAATTCGGTACGGTTGCCGTTTACTTGGCGGGATTTAGAGAACAAAGACGGTTCCCAAAAGTCTGAAGGGTTTCAAAGACTGGATTGGTTTATCGACGAATGCGCCAGACGACAAATGTATGTGATATTAGATTTGCACGGCGCGCACGGCTCCCAAAACGGCAAGCATCACTCGGGCGATACGCGCACGGGCGGAAACCTGTATGACAACGAAGAGAATATGTCACGCACCGAGGCTTTGTGGGTACGCGTGGCGGAGCATTATAAAGAGAACAAATGGATTGCGGCATACGACCTTCTCAACGAACCCGAAGGGACTCCCGGCGGCGCGATGCACGCGTACACGCCGCACTGGGACTATTATGACAGACTATACAAGGCAATCCGCGCGGTAGATCCTAATAGGCTTATTATGATGGAAGCCGTATGGGAGCTTTACAATTTGCCGAACCCCGAAGATTACGGATGGGAAAATATCGCCTACCAACTGCATTTTTATCTTTGGAGCAACAGCGGCAATTTAGATGCGCAAAAGGAATTTTTGCAAGGAAAGGTCGCCATTTCTGATTTATTAAAATACAATGTTCCTATTTACATAGGTGAGTTTACTTTTTTCCATAATCCCGATTCTTGGCTGTATGGATTGGCGCTTTTTCGCGAACAGGGCTGGAGTTGGGCGGTTTGGACCTATAAGGTATACGGGGAGAATAGTTCTTGGGGGCTGTACAACGGGCCTTCCCGCAATGCCGACAATGTTGTGACAAAATACGACAGTATCGAGACCATACGCTTAAAATGGGAAAATCTGCGGACAAGCGCATCCTTTGTTCCCAACGAATGGCTTATCGAAATCATGAAAGAAGCATGAAAAATACAATGTCGCGAACAAAATCTTTGGTTTATATTGCGGTATTTGCCGCGCTTATTGCGATAGGCGCGTTTATCCGAATACCGTTCGGGTTGGTGCCTGCCACCTTGCAGACCGCTTTTGTGATGATGGCGGGGCTTGCCTTAGGCCCTACGAAAGCTACCGTTTCGGTGCTTATCTATCTTGCTCTGGGGCTTGCGGGCTTACCGATTTTTACTGCGGGCGGAGGTTTCGACTATATATTTTATCCTACATTCGGCTACCTTTTGGGGTTTGTGTTTGCCGCTTGGATGACGGGTTTTTTGTTCCGGAAATTCAAACAAAAGACTTTATTCGCCGCAGTGTGCGCGGGGCTCGCAGGCGTATTCGCGGTTTATCTTATCGGTCTCCCATATCTATATCTTATAAAAAACATCTATTTCAACACCCCAATTGGAGTCAATGTTTTGTTTGTTCAATGTTTCCTTATCTTTCTCCCCGGTGACCTGCTTACCATGTTTTTATCCGCCACGCTCGTTATCAGATTGCAGAAAATCAAAGGATTATTCGATAATATATGAGAACTCGGCTTGAATTATTTAGTAAGCGGTTCCTTAATTTCTATTGCAATCGCCCCATATTTCCTTTATACTTGTTTCGGCATAAGTTTTTTTGCAAAAAAGAAACCGAAGAGAGCCACATTATTAAAATAGTAAGGATGTACCATTGAAATTTCATTCGCGTGACACAACCTATAAAAAGCCTTTCGGGGCGGCGGCAACGGGCGAAGAGATCCAAATAATGTTTCCCGTAGAAAAACGGCGCCGCGCGAAAGGTGTTTTTATTGTCTTGCGCGGCGTATTAAATAGGCGGATTGCGCTGGATAAGTTGCAAGAAGATGACGCAACTATTTTTTTCGGTACAAGTTTTTGTGTGGACAAAGAAGGTATCGTTTATTATCGTTTCGAAGTTGAAACGGGCAAAGGATTCTTGTTCGTCGGAAGGGATGCGACGGGACAAGCGGTTGTTGGAGATTGGCTTCCCGAGTGGCAATTAACCGTTTTCGACAACCATTACACCACACCCCAATGGCTGAAAGGCGGATTGATTTATCATATTTTTATAGATAGGTTTGCGCGAATCGAAGACGGCAAAAAACCCAGTTTTGGGTATCTGAAAAGCTGGGAAGAGGATGTCGAAATCCATAAAGATGATGGTTCTTACGCGGCAGATGATTTTTTCGGAGGGAATATAAAAGGGATTCTTTCCAAACTGGATTATCTCGAAAGTCTTGGGGTAAACGCCATTTATCTTTCTCCCGTTTTCGAATCTTCCTCTAATCACAGATACGACACGGGAGACTATTTAAAAATAGACAAGCTGTTCGGTGACGAGGAAGAATTCGCCCGACTGATTTCCGATTGCAAATCGCGCGGAATCGGTATTATTTTGGACGGTGTATTTAATCATACGGGCGCGGACAGCGTTTATTTCAATAAATTCGGACATTATCCGTCTTTGGGAGCTTACCAATCCGAAAAGAGTCCGTATTACCATTGGTATACTTTTTTTGATAACTTAGACTATGCGTGTTGGTGGGGTGTGAAGTCCGTACCGACAGTACGAAGGGATGCGCTAGATTTTCAAGATTTTATCGCAGGTTACGATGGTGTAATAGAGAAGTGGACTTCTTTAGGCGTAATGGGATGGCGTCTTGATGTTGTGGACGAATTATCTTCGGCGTTTGTGAAAAAAATCCGTTCGGCGATAAAACGGCACGGAAGCGAACGCGTCATCATCGGTGAGGTTTGGGAGGACGCAAGCACGAAGGTGAGTTACGGCGAAAGCCGCGAATACCTGTTCGGGAAGGAGTTGGACGGTGTGATGAATTATCCTTTCCGTACCGCAATCCTTGACTATGTAAAGAGCGCGAATGCCGAAGCATTTGTCACAATAGTAAACGCTATTATCGAAAATTATCCTAAACCAACGCTGGATTGCTGCATGACGCTCATCGGCACGCATGATACGGTAAGAGTGATAAACGAATTGGCGGAAGGGGTTGTCCCCCATAAAAAAAGCGAAAGAAAGGCGCACAGACTATCTCCCAATGCATACGCCAAAGCAAAAAAGAGGCTGATGCTTGCGGCCTGTCTGCAATATTTTTTACCAGGGGTACCTTCTTTGTATTATGGTGATGAAACGGCGTTGCAGGGCTACGAAGACCCGATGAATCGACGGCCGTATCCTTGGGGCGCAGAGGATGCCGAAACTTTGGATTTTTACCGTAAGTTGGGCGGTATCCGCAAGACGAACAGGCCGCTGTTTTCTATGACTGCGACGATAACGGCGGAGAACGGCGTTGTCACAATTGCAAGAGGAAATCTCGCTTTAATAGCGAATGCATCTGGCGCACCTGTTATGATAGAAAAAGTTTTTGATTTATTGACGGGCGACTTCCTGATGCAAGTGCCTGCTTGCGGCGCAATTATCATAAGCAATCCATAAATAAAATCTTATAAGTAATAATATAGTAAAATACACGGTTTTCTCTTGCAAAATCTTGCACCTCTGTTATAATAAACATGTATATATATAGGGCGCGTAATATATGCGTCCCGCCAGAGGTGCATGATATGTCAAAAACAACTAGAATAGCCGCGCTTGTTCTCATTCTAACGATGCTTTTATTAGGCGTTACCGCCTGCTCTACCGATACGGCCAAGGTTACCGGCATACAACTTGCCGGTGAGTATCGCAATGTTTATTTGGTAGGGGAAGATCTCGACCTTTCGGGAATGGAACTTTTGTTGGAAAACAGCGACGGGACCACCTCGACCGTTAATATTGCGGATGTCCGCAGCGATATTAAGTTTCTCAATGTCAACACCGATGCTGTTACAAAACAGCTAGAAATTACAATACAATACCAAAAACAAAAAACAACATTTACGATAGATGTCGTCAATCCGCAATCCGACGAAAACAGGGTAAATGTGGTTTTTGATTTAAATATTGCTTCTTTAGATGAGCAATCCCGAAAATTTCAAGAAATTAAAGTATTACAGCTAAGCAAGCTAAATGCGCCTTCGTCATCTCCTACCAGAGTAGGATACGCCTTCGATGGCTGGTATAAAGATACCGCACTCAAAAACCCCTGGAATTTTTCTGTGGACCAAGTTATTTTAACCTCCCAGCATACCCTCAATACCGTTTATTTATATGCCAAATGGACTCCCTATTGCGAAGTAACTTTCTATAAAATATTGCCTTCGGGCGAGACGACGCTTATTGCCACAAAAATGGTAAAAAAAGGTGGGTCACTTACAGATTTTCCCAATATCCCTATAGATGCGGGCGAAGAAAAATACATATTCGAATGGGATTACAGCAGTTTCGAAAGTATTACCGAAAATATCGAGGTATACACCAAAGAACCTGTATTAAAGACATACAATGTAGAATTTTATGACAAAATAAACGATGCGGACCAACTTCTTTATATTCTCGAAGATGTTCCTTACGGCACAGACCTTTTGGACCCTTCCACCGTGCTTACCACCCAACATGGCGCGCAAATTTCTCCTTTACAAGAAATCGGTTTGCTTTCGCCCTCTAACAGAGAAAACCATGTTTTTGCCAATGCTTGGGATTATAAAGGGCTCACTTATCATATAGCAAATCCGCAAACAAATAACCCGTTGCGCAATGTCAAGCAAAGTATGCAATTGTATGCGCATTACGAAATAAAAACATTTACAGTTTCTTTCGATCTCAACTATCAAGGTCAGTCTATTACGCCGCCCTCCCCTCAAGTTGTTGCCCACAATACCCCCATCATCGATATTACCGTAACCAGAGACGGTTACGATTTCGACGGTTGGTACAAAGATGCCCAATGTACCCGCCCTTGGAATTTTAATACCGAAAAAGTTACAGAAAACCGTACCCTTTATGCCAAATGGACCAAGCTGTTCAAGATCGATTTTTACGCAATCTATTATGGCGATGTGGTGGGTGGCACAGAGAGGCAACCGGCGATGGACAACTCCAGTCTTTTGTATTACCAAAATAACGACGGAATATGGGAAGACTCTAATGGTAACGAGATGTTTGCATCATCGACAATTGACCCTCAGATGACCGATCCCGTGGGCGGATTCCTTTATAACTACATCAAAAAAGATAACGTAATCGCCTATACTCGTGTTCTGATTGGTGAGGTAATGGTTCGCCAAGGCGAGACGGCGTCGGCGCTCCCCAGTGTATATAGCAGCCAAGTAACGCTTGATGGCCATACGGCAAAATGGAGCAGCACCTCTTTTGTCAATATCCAAGAAGATCGTTCTGTTTACGCCATATACACAATACGAACTTACAATGTTAAGTTTGTGGACGGCGAAAACCAAATCGGTCCCACACAAGTAATCCCCTATAAAGGTAAGGCAATTGCTCCTAACGATACGAGAGACGAAAACCTTGCCAACAAAGTGGTGTTCGACAATTATGTTACCACTACACGCTGGGGGTATTCGTTTAGCGGATGGAATTCACTTGCCTATCTCAATGTGACCGAAGATACGACTATTTCGGCAACATTTACCCCTAACACATATAGGGTCACCGTTCAACTTAGTCCTGGCAATACCGAAGTACGCAACGAGTTGTACGATTCTGTTCTTACGCTTATTACCCCCAACAGAGAAGCGGAGGGGTATGATTTCGACGGTTGGTATACCACGCCCGATTACGCGCCCGGTTCCGAATGGGGCGCAGACGACAAAGTCACGGGCAATATCAGTATCTATGCGAAATGGGTCGAAATTTACACGATTACTTTTACGGACGGAGCGACAACCAATCCTTTGGTGCTTGCAACACGCAAGGTGCGCAAGGGAAACAGTTTAACCGATATCCCCGTAGTCCCCGAAATCGTAGGCAAAAACGGTATCTGGCGCGAAGACGGCGCAATACCGAATTTCCAAAATGTGCAGCGCGATATGATTATTGCTGCCACATATACAGACAAAACTTTCAATGTAAACTTTAAAAACGGCAATCATGACGATTATTTCTATCTTGCCAATGTGCTTTATAATACCAAAGTCGTACCGCCTCTTTCGCCCGAAGACCCGTCTCAAGCGGTTCCCGATCCCGATGCAAGTTATGTGGGGTATCAATTCGAGGGTTGGACGGTCGCAGGCGTCACAGGCTATGTAAATTTTTCGACTTACCAAATTAAGCAGGATACCACATTTATCGCAAGTTATTCCCGCCGTACATTTACTGTGCTGTTTGTCGATAACGATTACGACAGCACGGGCGTTGTTTTGCGTGAAGTAACGATAGAATACGAAGCGATTGCTTATCCGCCCGCAAACCCCCTAAAAACAGGGATGAATTTTTTGGGTTGGTCTACCGACAAAATTACTGTTTCAGACGATTTATCGATTACGGGTGATACCGTTTTTTACGCTGTGTATCAAATAAAAGAATATAATGTTACCTTCAAAAGTATCGAAGACAACACTACTTGGGCGACAGTAAAAGTAGAGCATGGCGAACTTGCTGCTTATCCGTCGGACATCCCTCAGCCTACTTATAATGGATTTACTTTTACGGGGTGGGATTATGATTTCAACACGCCAATTACTTCGCACAAAAATATTTTTGCGATATTCCAAATCAACACCTATACGATTACTTTCGTAACGGGAGAAGGCTCAACTGTAGACCCTGTGACGGCGACACATAACTCCTATGCGATTGCGCCCCAACAACCAACATATGAAAACATGGCTTTCTTGGGCTGGTATTTGGACGAAATGTACAGCGTACAATACTTGTTTGATCAACCGATGACCTCGAATTTAACTTTGTATGCAAAGTGGTCCGAATATGTTAGCGGATTCGGCGATATTGTATTCCAATTAAATAGCGAAAACACGGCATATACGGTAGTGAGTGTCAATCCCGATGCGCTTGCGGTAAAGATTGATAACTTTTACCAAAACAAGCCTGTTACTTCTATCGGTAGCGGCGCTTTCCGCAACAACCAAAGGTTACGGGTAGTAATCTTGCCCGATACATTACAAACCATTGGCACAAACGCTTTCGAGGGATGTGTGAACCTGCTTCGTATCGACATTCCCCAACCCGTAACCTCTATTGGTGACAATGCTTTTAACGGTTGCATCAATCTGTCTGCCGCAACTTTTACACCAAACTCGGCTTTAACGACAATCGGCAATTACGCATTTATAAATGCGCGCAGTCTTACGGGGTTGGCGCTCCCAGATACCGTTACAAATATCGGTTCGGGCGCGTTTATGGGTTGTTCTTCTTTATATAGTTTAGAAGTGCCGCGCGGTGTTACCACAATTGGCGCTTCCGCTTTCGAGAACTGTATCGGCCTTAAATATCTTATTTTCCTAAGACCTTCCCCTTGTATTCTTGGCGAATACGCATTCGACGGTGTGACGCAGAGTTTCCGCCTTTATGTGCAGGATGTACTCGCTTATACTTCGGGCGTAACCAGCAATTGGCAAGCGGTAGGCGACAGGATTTGTCCTTCGGGAAACATCGCATCCGATTGGTATTACAGTCTAATACAAGTCGGGGCGCACGCGAACAAACTTAGATTATTACATTATCTTGGCAACGATACCGATTTAGCGGTACCCGAAACGCTCACTGTCGAAGGTGTCGAACGCACTGTTTATTCTTTAGGAGACTATTTATTTGACGGCAAAGTAACGGCATTCAAGATGAATTCTGATATGCCGCTTTCTGCAAACACTTTCGGTTCCGCTTCGGGGCTTATGAAACTCGAAGTAAGTATTGTAAACGAGTTGGGCGAACAAAGAGAATTGCTCAATTCCAACATCACCTATATCCGCAATGCGTTTGAAACCATCAATAGTCTAAAAGAACTTAGTATTTCTGCGGTGGCAACGCTCAAGAACTTATTTGGCAATGTCAATCCTCCAGCCAATCTCAAAAAAGTCAATATCCTTAACGACCGAACAGAATTGCCCGCCGATATGTTTTATAATTGCCTTAATATTGAGGAAATAACCATTCCCGCTTCTATACAGAATATAGGTAATTATGCTTTCTACGGATGTTATAATCTTCATAGCGTTTCGATAGCGCCTATCAGCGGTCTTACAAGTATCGGCGAGAGCGCCTTCGAAAACTGTGTCAGCTTACAACAGATTGCGATACCCGATTCCGTTACCGTTATCGAAAGCAATGCGTTCAAGGCCACGCCTTATGTAACCAATTCCGACGAAACTTTCGTCGTATTGGGAGACGGAATACTGTATTCTTACAACGGCAACGACGAAACGGTTATTCTGCCCAAAGAAATCAAACAGATCAATGAGTACGCTTTTTATGGCGCTTCTTTGCGCAGCTTTATGTTCGAAGAAGGATCCGTCTTACAAAGCGTAGGAGATTACGCTTTTGCCGAATGTGTAAATTTAGAGCATGCGGTTTTCCCAGAAACCATGGCTTCGTTGGGCGAAGGAGCATTCTATAACGATACAAAACTTTCCAAGGTTATATTCTTCTTATATGATCAATTCGGCGTCAGGATTTACATTGCCGACACGACCAGCATATTTACAAACTGCATGCATACTTTAGAGATTATTGTACCGTTAGCAAGCAGCTCAAGATTTTTAGAGTCAGATAATAACTGGGAAGAAATTATCCGCGAACAGCTCGATTATCCCGGATGGTCCGGGCTTTCCAGCGCCAACCTGTATTTCAATGAAGAATGGATTTATAGTTTAGAAGCGGGTCAAGGGATTACCCTGTTGCAATATTACGGTTCCAACAAAGATCTAGTGATACCTTCCCAAATTGGTAGCGATGAAGTGATAGAACTTGCCAACTATACCATACCGCGTAATACCATAACTTTAGATTTTAGCGTCAGTGTCGCAAGCGATTCCCGCGTGTTTGGCGCACTCAACGGGCTTACCGAAGTTACGATAAGAGACACGACGAACGCCACCTTTATTATGGAAAAAGATTATATCTACAATATGTTGGCTGCCAACCGTTCGCTTCACAAAATCAATGTGGGCGGCAAAATGAGTATTTATTCCATTTTAGGAGACCGACTACCGCCCTCCAATATTACGGCGGTTACGGTATTTGACGGTGAGACCTCGCTTGCGGACGAGATGTTCAAAGATTGTCAATATATTGTCGATATCGAATTGCCCGACTCGTTAACCGATGTGGGTAAGCAAGCCTTTAATGGAAGCGGTTGGGAAAACGCCTATGATGGCGAATTTGTTACGATTCTGCGGGACTTAGATGGCAGAGGTTTATTGGTAAGCTATAAGGGCAACCAAAAACATGTCGTGATACCTTCCGATGTAAAAGCAATTAACCGTATGTTGTTTGAAAACAATGCATTTGTTGAAATTGTGAGCGCAAACAATCTTGAAGCGATTTATGACAATGCCTTTGCGGGCGCGGAGACGCTAAGCAAAATTATTTTAGGCGGAGATGCCCCATCATTCGGAACCGAAGTGTTCAAAGACCTTATGGAAGGGGCGCAGCTTTTTGCAGATGAGGACAAACTTGCGGGATACCTTTCCGCCGATCTTACAGGCATAGAGCTTGTTGCCAACCATATCACCGTATCGGGAGATTACATGCTACAGACACTGGATGCGACGCATGCGGTGCTGCTGCAATATACAGGCGGCGGAAGCGATGCAGAAATACCCGTTTTTGTGGGCGATTACGAAATCGTATCTATAGGCAATAACGCTTTGTATTCCGATATCCAAAACTTGACCTTCCGAGTCTCCGATATTCTCACTCAGTATTCTTTTGGTAACCTAAAACTTCTACAATCGGTTACCATACTCGATACAAACAATATTCTTTGTGATAAAGAATATATTTACACACTGTTAACAGAAAACATCAATCTTACCAAAATATCTTATAATGGCGGAGACTGCACGCTCATCGATTTGTTAAACGGAAACAGTCCTGTTGCTTCCATTAACACGGTAGAAGTGATAGATGGCGCTACCTCAATCATAGACGGGATGCTCCAAGAGTACGCCAATATCACCAACATTATATTGCCGTCCACTATACAAACCATAGGGTTGTATGCCTTTGAGAATACCGCATGGTATGCGGCGCAGCCCGACTTTGTTATCATATTGGATGGATACCTTTACAAATACAAAGGGACCGAATCCAATGTTACGGTACCCAATACGGTAAAAGTAATAGGCGAAAGAGCGTTTGCCGATTATCGCGAAGGCGTTTGGGTCGGCAATATGTATGTCAGATCCCTCAAATTCGAAGGCGGAAGTTCGGCGACCACAATTTTGTCCGAAGCGTTTTTGTCTTGCGCATTGCTCACAAAAATAGATCTTCCGTGGTCTCTTACCCAAATAGCAGAAAACGCGTTCGACGGCACAGGAATGGCGGTAGAGAACGATACTTTGCTTGCCAGAGGCGACAGAGGCGATGCGCTTATCAGATATTATGGTACAAGTTCGCAATACGAGTTGTCCGCCGGTGTTATTACCATCAATGCTTCGGCGTTCGAAAGCAACGAATACTTGACTGATTTCGTAATCCCCCAAGATAGTCTGCTTGTAATGATCGGTCCGTCGGCATTTAAGAATTGTATCAATCTGTCTTCCGTCACAATCAATAACGGCGGAGTCTTAAGCGATGTAACAGATATATTGGCGTTAGAATATATCGAAGATATCGGCGCCGATGCTTTTGCAGGTACGCCTTGGATGCAATCTCTTGGCAATTATCTTTTTGGCAACGGCAGACTGTTGCTTGCCAAAAACGGTGATGACACACTGGTGCTTTCGGACAGCGATAAACCGGCGGGTTACGAACTTAACATGATTGCGAGCAGTGCATTCGCATCGTCTCATGCAACCAAATTGTATATCGATATGATATCTCCTCTCTCTCTGGGATTGGGCTCGTTAGACTCGCTTTCCGCAATTTATGTACCTTACGATTTATACGGGATATTTGTTGCTTATTGGAACGGTTACGCAAGCAAACTGATTCCCGTGCATGTTGCCGAAGGTTCTTTTGTGAATGCCGCTGGTCAGTTGGTTTATGTAAACAAAACCGATACCGCAATTGTCTTAACAGACCATTGCGGACTGACGGAAATTGCTCCCGACGCCTTTGTGGGAACGGCGGCAACGACTTTGGTCTTAACATCTGTTATACCGCCTGTCATGGGAGGCGATTGGCTTCACGGCATCAATACCATTTATGTAGCGCCCGAAGCCGTGGACGCATATAAAGCGGCTTGGAGTTCCTACGCTTCTTCTATCCAAAGCTATACATTGTTGCAAGAAAAATTCCTTGTTTATGACAATATTCTGTATCAGTATGACGGCAATGAAGAAGTGGTAACTGTTCCCATTGGTATCCAAGAGATTGCGGGACACGCTTTTGCGAATGCAAACAATATCAAATTCCTTTTTGTTCCGTCGGATGTGACAACGGTACAGTCTTATGCTTATTTCGGATTGCAAAATGCGGCGGTAGCGGCAGAACTTTCCAATATCGAAGGCTGGTCTGAAGATTTCGCGGCAAACCTTCTTGGTTTACATACTTCCGTGAGCGCGGGCGTGGCGGGGATAGAGGGCGACTATATTACCAAACCAGTATCCGGAGGGGCCGAAATCATTCGTTATTTAGGCAATCAAAACAGTGTGACGATACCCGATTCTATCGCAGGACAAGCGGTTTACGGCATTGCTTCCAAGGCTTTTGCAGGCAATCCGAATATTATCCGAATTACTCTTCCAAGCAGCGTGGAGATTGTCGCCGAAAATGCATTCTACGGGTGTGAATCGTTAACCGTTATATTCAAAAGCGCCGCTATCCCTTCGGGGTGCCAAGCGGGCTGGAACAACTGGGTAGAAGAAAGTTATGTAAATGGTAATTCAGAATTTTCCGATGCATACGGTAACCAATATATCAACAATGCCGGAAACGCGGTACTCATAAAAGCCGTGTCAGGGCACGAATCAATGTCGATTTCTTTGGCGGGAGGACTTACCGTCAAAACCATCGCTGCCAATGCGTTTGCCGAAGTGACGGGATTACGCTCATTAAGGCTTTCCGACACCATTATCAATGTCGGTATTTCGGCGTTCATAGGTTGTGAACAAACGGTGCTTTATTTAGATGCCTCACAGGTGCCAGCCACTTGGGCGACAGGCTGGACGGACTTTGTATTGGATTATTATACGGATTACAAAAAAGTCTTTACCGTCAACGATGGCGGAGCGGAAGGCACCGGCTTCAAAATGCTTCTTAACGAAGGCGCTCTTATTATTATAGATTATCAAGGCGATCCTGTTGATCTTGTCATTCCTAACACGGCGATGTACTATTCAATAAATTATTATGTTACCGAAATCTCTTGCTACGCTTTTTATAATAAGACAATGCTAGAGTCCGTAACACTAAATGCCGAAATGAAAAAAATAAGCGCGTACGCCTTTGCAGGCTGTACCGCCTTAACAAGTATCGATTGGAACTCCAAACTGGAGGCAATCGGAACAGGCGCATTTAGTAATAATGCTTGGTTAGACGGGCAAAATTATATTATTGACCAAACTACCCTTTATTTGTATGCCGACGCTGCCAATACGGCGGTTATCCCTTCCGAAATAACGAATGTGATTGACGGCGCGTTTTCTATGGGGATTGCGCGGTATGCCGTATTTACGATGTCCGTTCCGCCCGAAGTAGCCGATAATGCTTTTATCGGCGTACAAACCGTACTGGTTCCGCAAGGATATCTAGAGGTGTATCGCGCGGCATGGCCCGCTTACGCAGATTTTATTCAAGCCTACACAGAGGTGAACGGCGCGATGTATTACCGCAATACATTGGTCTATTACAATGGAGACGGAGAAGAATTAACTGTTCCTTCCTCTATTGAAGGCTACATTGTTAACGAAATTTCTGACAAAGCTTTCTTAGGAAGCGCGAGCCTCAAAAAATTGGTATTGCCTTCTAGTATAAGCACTATGGGCGAAAGCGTGTTTTTGGGTTGTTCTAATCTTGTCATTTATTTGGAAGGCGATAACTCGTTTGCTCCCGACTGGTCTGCAGGCGCAATGTATGTATATGCCGATACCTCTAGCCAAACAATTGTTGTAAACGGAGTGCGTTATTTTGAGGAGCTAAACGCCTTTACCGTTATCGGGGTAGAAGAAGGCTACAAAGAAGTGTTTGTCGAAAGCACCGTAAACGGGCTCGATGTTATCAAAATCGGGCATAGAGCGTTTGCGGGCGGCGGGTTATATAAAGTTACGCTTCCTGTCTCTATCCAAACTATTGACGCGACTGCATTCCAAGGAGCGGACAATACGGTACTAATTATCTTGGCAGACACCTTGCCCGACGAAACAAACGGTTGGAGCGCGGACATCAACGAAATCTATGTTGGTGAAAGCAACTTTGTCACCGCGGGCGATTATACGGTCTTCGCAAACGGTGATACGGCGGTATTGTTCGGATATAACGGTTCATTAAACGGGATAGCTTTACCCGATACGGTAGCCGATAAAACGCTGACAGGTATCGCAAGCTATGCTTTCCTTGATGCTAGCCTATTTAAAATAGTACTAAACGAATCTATGGATAAGGATAGCATAAGCGCAAAAGCTTTTGCGGGAATGACAGCAGAATGTGTTGTTTATGTGCGTCAGAATATCAATATCAATGATTATGCTTGGGCAGAGGATGTCTATGAAGCTCATGCCGATTATCAAGAGTATGATAGCGGGGATTACAAGGTGATTCCCATGCAATTAGAGGAAGAAAGCGGGTTAATGATTGTGGGGAGCACAATTTCTATAACGGATTATCTCGAAATACCTTCTTCATTAGCGGTTACAGGGCTTGGTACATTACCCGTTATAGGTATTGCAAGCTACGCATTCAGCTTACTTCTTTCTAATCCTTACGCCGTCATCATACCCGAGAGTGTAAGCTATATCGGGGGCAAAGCGTTTTCGAAGATAGAAGAATACGGCACAGCTTCCAATGTTTTTGTAGAAAGTGAAAATGCCAAAACGGGCTTCGCAGAGGGCTGGGACAACGGATTTTCCGATACTTTTTATAATTGCAATGCGGCTGCAACGGTAAACGGTGTTGTCTATCTTGCAGACGGAGATGAAGCCGTTGTAGTAGGTTATACGGGAGACTCTTCTGTTGCGGTAATAGAGGGGAAAGTTATTATAGACGGTAACAGTTTCGAAGTTACCAAGATTGCCGCTTATGCGTTCGCTTTTATGCCGCATTTAACAAGAATCTTTATCCCCGACAGCGTGATAAGCGTTCGCGACCGTATCGCATACGAAAGCGGTGCAGATGTCGTGATGTCGCTCGAGCACTCCATGGTTGCTTCGTATTGGCCTGTGGGTTGGAACAACTTTGGGGCGCAGCAAGTGAAGATAAGCTCTCAATTGGTCGCAAGTAACGATCTGTTGTTATTGTTCCACAATAATACCTTAAGTGTTATAAGATATAGCGGTACTGATGCCACAATCACGATACCAGAGTCCGTTTCAGTCGGCGCCAATGTTTACGAAGTAACGGCAATCGAGCCTTATGCGTTCTATCATTCCGATGCATACCGTATTTATGTACCCGAAAGCGTAGACAGCATAGGAGAATTTGCTTTTGCAGATTGCGACCATGCTATCTTGTTTATCGGGGACACCAGCTCCGATCCTTCTTGGGATTATACATACGGAGGTTCGACGATTGCATACGATAGCGATGTTAAATATACATATTACAATTATACAGCGTTCGAGCAGAGAGGGGGGTTCCGTTATGTGCTGGACGGAATATCAGCGCATATTGTAGATTATGTCGGCACCGATACCGAACTTGAGATAGAAGATACGATTATCATCGATATGGTAACCTACGAGGTCAATGCCATTGGTCCGTACGCGTTTGCGTTCCTTACTGATATCACAAAAATCATTCTTCCCGACACTATAAATATGGTGTACCAAGATGCGTTTTTAGGGACTTCCAATGCCGCGCTTTATCTTACCCATGTTATGGTGCCCGTTTATTGGCCCCAAGGATGGGAGGGAGACACATTGCATGTCACTCTTAATGCGGCGAATACTTGCGAAGAACAACTCTTCCAATATATCTGTTATACCCCCGAAGTAGGACAAAGAACGGCAACGATTACGGGTTTTTCCGGAGGCTCCGTCTCAGAGCTTACCATTCCCGCATCCTTTATTCACCCAATTGACGGTTTAAATTATAAGGTAACCCGAATTGCAGAGTATGCATTTGCCAATAGGACAGAATTAAGTTCGGTTAATTTGCCGCAGAATGAAGATAGCAACCTAACCGAAATTGGCGCATACGCTTTCTATCGGTGTATCCGCTTATCGACAATTTCCAATTTTGACAGCAAAATTGTGAATATCGGAGAAAACGCCTTCCAGTCTACTCTATGGTACCAAAACATTTCGGATAAATATTTAAAAAGTAACGATAGACTAAGGCTCTACACAGGAAACGAAAGCGCGGTAATCTTTGATGCGCAAACCCAAATCGATATTTTGGGCGGAGCGTTCGCCTCGAGCGAGGAATTAAAGTATGTGGTATTTTTAGACGGAATCAAACCCGAAGTACATTCGGACGCATTTGTTTCGGTAGAAAAAATACTTGTTCCCGAAGCGAATCTCCAGATGTATCAAAATCTGTGGCCCGAGAACAGCCACAAAATAGATAGCTTTCATGAAGAAAACGGCATGCTGTTCTACCAAAATAAACTTATCGCCATTATCAATAAAGTTGACACGGATTTAACGATACCTCAGCAAGTTGAAGATTATACCATAGACACTATCCTTTCACATGTCGACAAAACGGGTCGCGATACTTTATTAAGTCTTACGATACCCCGAACAGTCACAACGATAGGCCCCAACACTTTCCCGTACACCGCGGTATATTTTGAGGTTGCAAACAGATTGGAAGGATACAGCACCGCCTTTACCGCATTAGAAGAGTATTTTGATATAGGCGAATTCTTCCATTTAGAAGGCGCAACATTTGCGGTTATCGATGGCAAAGCAAAGCTGATAAATTATTACGGAGATGCAAAAGAATATACAATACCTCTTAGTGTTTTTTATAACGGAACCGATTACGAAGTATCCGCAATCGGCTCGTATGCTTTTGCCCAAAACAACTATGTAAAGAGCGTCTATTTGCCCAAAGGTATCGACAGCATTGGTGTGTACGCTTTCAGAACGGCGTTCTCAGGGCCTCAAGAGCCCGAGTTTATCTTGTACACTGGTCTTTCGGAGGATTCTTATCCTTGGTACAATAATTGGGAAATGCCGGTATACTTTAATATCCCCAAAGTACAAAGTCAAGGCTCCATGAGATATGTTGTAACAGATGACGGGATTACGATAACACAATATTTCGGAACAGTAAGCGTGTTTGACATCCCGCAATCTCTTACCATAAACCAAGTCGCGATTAGTGTGACGGCAATAGGCGCGTACGCATTCTACAATGTATCCTCATTGGCCAATATCACCATTCCCTCAAGTGTAAGAATGATAGGCAAACATGCCTTTACAGGAACAAAATGGTTGCAAGACGCAGGAGATTTCATAGTTGACAATAGTAGGCTGTTGCTTTATAATGGTGAAGACAAAAATGTTACAATCGAAGAGTCATCGGGCATAAGAAGTATTGTAGGCGGCGCATTCTTAAGCAGCAGGGCATTCAGGTTGGTCATCAACGGAGACACACCGATGATAGAGTTGTACGACCACGCTTTCGACGGAATCGAAATCATCGATGTGCCCAGTGTCGCATCAGACATTTACCGAGAATATATCTGGACAAATTATCAGTCCATGATTATCGGAAGTGTACGCATCGGCGAATACGGGTTCTCACTTAACCCAGACGGGACAGCAAAAATTATAGGATATTACGGCGAGTCCGCTACGCCCGAATTGCCTTCTTCCGTCACTGTTGGCGAAAGATCGTATACCGTCAATGAGTTGGGTGACAAGTTGTTCAAAGGCAGAACCGAACTTATCCAAATAATATTGCCCCGAAGCATACAGTATCTCGGAGAAAATGTCTTTACAGATTGTAACAATACCGTAGTCTATTTGCGGCACGAAGTTATCCCCGCCTGGCCGACGGGTTGGTACAATGACTTGTTGCATGTTTATTCCAATATCGACAACTTTGTGGCAATAGGCGATTACACCGTCCAACTCAACGCAGGCAATCACGAACTAACAATAGTACAATATAATGGGGTTGCATCCTCGGTTGCCATTTCGTCTATGATTTACGGAGCATCCGAATATACGGTAACACGCATAGGGTATTACGCCTTTTATCACAAGACCTTTGTCAGCGAAGTTACTATGGCGGTCACGGTAGAGCAAATCGACAAGTATGCTTTCGAAGGTACTGCTTGGGCAAGCAACGGCACAGACAAAAAAGTCTTCGGCAATAAACTGATGCTGTATACCGGGAGCGCCACTTCGCTAACAATAAGCGAAACAGATGCCATTACGGCCATATGCGGCGGCGCATTTGCCTCTTCCGATGTGACCGTATTAGATATTACGGCAGAGGCCACGATTACTTTAGACGAGGGCGCGCTACAAGGCATCCAAACGATTTATGTAAACGCGGCCACAGTAGACGAATTCAAAGATTTATGGCCGCAATACGCCGAGATAATTACGGCAAGACCTTAGCAATAAATAGCAGAGCTATTCGATATAAAAAACAAATCACTTACGGGAGTATGTTAAATGAAACAGAGCTTTAAGAAATATTTTGTTGTAATGCTTGCTGTTGTTTTAATATCAAGTTTGATGCTTGGTTGTAACGGTTGCATTAAAGATCCGCCAACGACGACACCTACAGACTATACCGTCGATATCGACATTTTGCCGGATCTCTATGACCTCAGTGTCAGCGCCAACGACTATGCGCCAAGCGCCGTGACCTACGAATCGGTTGTAAGAAGCACGCAGGCGGATAAACTGCTGGCAAAGCAAGAGTCCGAAAAAGAGAAGCATAATTATATCGATACCAATAGCGACGGCAATCTGGATTCCAACTTCGATACCGTCACAGGCAAATATGCTTGGGACAATGTTTACTATGATGCAGATGCCCAAGAATATGTATGGGATGAAGACGGCGACGAAGGCGAAACCACTACCTTTACCAAGATTTTCCTTTTCTGCGATATCAATGCTCTCATCGGCAGAATGGCCGCTGCCGCATTGCCGCAAGACAAGATGATAGAACTAATTGACTACATTACGCGCGATGACCCCGCGGGAGACGATTATCTCATGACAGCGGGTACAGGAAGCGCGATACGCGACTACGAAGAGCTGGACGAACTTTACGATGTGTATGACGAAGACGACTCCGACAGCAATTACAGAAAGTTGCAACAAAAACGCCGCAAAGTGATGCACGAAGTATTCGGCATCTTCCAAGACGATGCAGCATCCGCGGCAAGAACGGCAATCGAAATTCTCGCCTATGCCCAAGAAGTTGTCGCCACCGAAATGATAGACGATTACGAAGAAAACACAGGCTCGCGCCCCGGCTTTTACGATTTCTTTAAAGGGGAATTGTTCGACTACGATACGCTGGTTTATTTCCTTGCCTTCAACGAAACTTGCGGGGCGACCGGAGATTATTTGCTAAGCAATGTCAATTATACGATTTCTGCCGTCAACAAAAAAGAGATGACCAAACTTTACGGCTACTATTATCAATATCAAAAAAGAGATTTCGACCTCTTTACCGATACAGAATACTTCGAGTATTTGGATTTGAGCCTTTTAGATTATTACGATAATAAAGCCGACGCGCTCAAATACAGAGATTACGACAGAGAGCATTATGCGGGCGCCTACAGATACTCTGCAGAATTTTATGAAAAATATTATCAAGCGCATTTCTTATTCCAAGGCAAACAAGAAAAGCAAGATATTAGAGTCTACGGTGTCGATAAAGATTGGTCTACCAGTTATGCCAACGAAATGCAGAAAGGTTGCGATGCCGGTATGGAAGCGACCCTAAAGCTGAGCGATGTCAACTGGGAGTATAGCGCAACAGACAGCAATGTCACAAACTACAACATTGCGGCGAAAGCGTATTACAGCTTGCCCGAAGATGACAGAACGGGCAGCAAGCCCTCTAACGAAGCCAGACTTAAGTTGGTCAAACTCAGAGTCGAACAGCTTAAGAGCCAACATTATACCATAACCCATAAATCGATTGAATCTGCCGATCTCGGCAATGCATTAAAGTACCAGATTTATTCTTTCAGCGGTGATTATGCCCGCACCTTGCTGTCTAACCGCAAAGACGATATTTATATGACGGCGGAGCGCGCAAGAATCGCTCCCGATGATACAGAAAAAATCAGCGCAAAGGACGAGGAAATCGGTCGCAACACAGCGATGTTTGCCAATCATAATTATTTCTATATCGAAAAGGGCAATGTGACACATCAGTTATCAATTGCGAATGAATATAATTGGGGTGAGATTGCCGATGGAATGGAACAAACTATCGCGTATGACTTCGAAGAATATCAAACGAAATATCTTGCAGGAGAACCGCCGGAAGTTATCGATGGCGAAACGGTAGATTATAATGACCCCGTAGATATCCAATTCGAAGACACGCTTATCAAAAAGAATATTGTAGGCGAAGGCGCCAACCAAAAGAAAGAGTACGATACCGACTGGGAAATCTCCCGTCTTTTGGATAACCACGAAAATGTCTTCCGTTATGCATTCGGACAGGTTGTCGTGTACTATATGGAAGGGGACAACCTCGAAGATTATACGCTAAAAGGCGAATATGTTACCGATAGTCAACATGCGCCCGATAGCATTATCGACCCCGAATCACCTGAGTTCTACAATAACACGATAAAAGCCATTAGTACATCCGACTTCGAGAAATTCTCAAGTAACGCCATAAACTATAGCGATTATCAAGAAGAAAGTTACGAATCCGATGAAAGAGTCGAGCTTGCCTTGTTTGCAGCTGGCGAATGGGAGGGTATTTTGCCGACCAACGGGAATGTAAGCGGCTCTCCCTCGCTGTATACCTTCCAAAAAACCGAAACAGTTTCGGGCAATGCCAGAAATTATAATTATTATCTTATTTTCGAAGGTTGGTATGTCGATGAGGACTTGCAATACAAAGCCGAATTGGAAGACGACCAGTTTGGAGAAGAGTACGATTATGATATTCGCCTCTACCCCGGATATAAAGTTATAAAGGTGTTGCAAGAACAGTAATGATTCAAAACAATACTCGTTTTTACCCCCGCGCAGGTACCCGCGCGGGGGTAATTTTTTGCCTATCTTTATAGGTTGCGGGTATAGAACATCAGGCGTCCCAATAAAATACTATATGAATATCGTGGCATCCGTTTTTACTTTTTTGGCAGGTCTCGGCGTTTTTCTGTTGGGTATGAAATTGATTTCGGTGCATATGCAAGGGCTTGCGGCGGATAATATCAAACACATGCTTTCCAAGACATCCAACAATAAACTTGCAAGCGTAGGACTGGGGGTAGGAGCGTCGTTTCTTTTGCAAAGCTCTACGGCGACTACCGTCATTTTGTTGGGATTGGTGAACGCGGGACTCGTCAATCTGTTTCAGTCTGCGTTAATCATTATGGGCGCCAATATCGGCACAACTTTTACCGTGCTGTTTTTTTCGTTCAGCTATCTTCCGATTAGCGAAATCCTTTCTTCTTGCGCGCTTATCGGTGTTTTTATGGTGCTTGCGGCAAAGAATCCCAAAATTGCCTTGGCAGGTTGGGTGGTCTCGGGCTTTGGCCTTATTTTTATCGGCCTCAATATGATGAGCAACGGCGTGGATTTTTTGAAAACTTCCGAAGTGTTTTCAAAGCTACTGCTTTCGCTGGATAACATGGTGTTGCTGGTCATAGTGGGTCTATTGTTCAGCGCGATTACACAATCCAGCAATGCCACAACGGGTGTGGTGATTACTTTGGCGGAAGCGGGGTTGATGCCCGTCACCGCGGCTTTTGCGATTATTATGGGCAGCAATGTGGGTACCTGTGTGACAGCGATGCTGGCAAGCGTCGGTACCAGTCTGAACGCAAGAAGGGCGGCAGTTATTCACCTTATGTATAACGCGGCGGGCGTTATGCTGTTTTTGCCGTTTGTGATGGTAGGTCGCGCTTCTATTGACCGCGCGCTCTCTTCCACTTTTACCCCCTCGCTATCTGTTGCTTACTTCCACATACTGTTTAACATGGTCACAACAATTTTGTTGTTGCCTTTTGCAAAAAACCTTACCGAGCTTGCAATAAAGTGCGTTCCCGAAAAAAATTCTTCCAGAAGTAAAATAATGACAAAAACAGGTTGACAACCATCGTCATTATGTATATAATGTGATTAGATACTAAATCACGAGGTATACTATGACGATCACAGCTGAAATGTGGGACAAAATGCAACATATTATGGCGCGTTATAACGATCATATGATCCATATTATCGCAAAGTTTGACGGCCAAGCGGATGCGCCTATCTTAAAAAAAGCTTTCGACATTGCCATAAACAAAGTTAAAATTTTGAAGTCCGTATTTGTATGGGGGCTATCTAAACCGCAGTGGAGAGAAATAGAAAACTTTACTATTGACGATGTTTTTACCACTTTAGAGGTTGCAAAAGACCCCGACGCATATGCCGAAAGCAAGGTGCTGGGCATAATAAAAGAGAGCAAGGAAGCGCAAATTAAGGTGTGGCTTATAAGACATGGCGGTAAGGATACTTTGGCAATGCTTCTTAATCATATGTGTTTCGACGGCGCGGATGCCAAAATTTTTATGTACTATGTTGCAGGGGTCTATAACGACTTAAAGAAGGGCGGGGACGGAGAAATTCCGCTCAAACAAGGCTCTCGCAGCGCATGGCAAATCTATAAGAGTCTGGCCCCTGCGCAGTACGACGAGGCAATGAAGCTGATAAGCTACAGCAAAAAACAAAAAGCGAAAATAGCCTATCCCTTTTCCAAATCCTCTGGAAAAGAGCGTTTCCCCAAAATCAATAAATTGGTATTATCCCAAGAAATGTTTTTAAAACTAAAGAAAAAAACCAAAGAAGTGGGCGTATCCTTAAACGATCTTGTCCTCGCGGCTTTTTACCGCGTCACATTAAAAATGGTACAGTTAGAAGAAGGACAGACGCTGGGTATTCCCAACATGGTAGACTTAAGAAGATATCTGCCGAACGGCGAGAGTCAAGGGTTATGCAATCTGACTTCGATGGTCGTAAGCAATCTTGGTAACGAAATCGGCGCAGATATTCTCGAAACGGTGCAAAAGGCCAAAATGAGCATGGATGAGCTTAAGGGATACTATCCGGGGCTTCATGGGCTCCCGTTACTCAAAAAAGTGTTGGATATCTTGCCATATCCTATCGCATGGTTTTTAATTGGAACTTTCTTCAAAAACCCCCTGATAGGGATTAGCAATATCGGCTTGATAGACAACAAAGAGTTTGGGTTCGACGGGCTTACCGTAGAAGATGTTTATATGACAGGCTCGGTTAAGTATTCGCCCTATATGCAGCTTGCTTTGTCCACTTTTAACAATATTATGACCCACACCGTAGCGGTATACGGGACAGAGAAAGACCACAAGATGTTTCAAAAGATGTTGGAGCTGTATTTGTCGGAACTGGAATCGTTTATAAAAACCAAACCCGCCCAAAAATGATCTTTTTCATGGTTATAGAAAGAAAAGCGGCTGTTTTTGCAGCCGTTTTTCTTTTTGCGGAAAACCAATTGTGGTTTGTGGTAAGAATTCTTGCGAATAATATACTTGATTATTCGCAAGTTTTGTATTACAATTATATCTTAGTAAAGAATATTAAACGGGGAAGTAAAATGCAAACAATTCCGTCTTTCACAGTAGATCATCTTAAGCTAAAAAGTGGGCTTTTCGTATCTCGCAAGGATATACTTGGCAGCGTTGTCATTACTACTTTCGATTTAAGGCTAAAGCGGCCTTACCATGACCCCGTGATGGATACGGCATCGGTACATGCGCTAGAGCACATATGCGCGACTTATCTTAGAAACGATGCGCTTTGGGGCGAAAGAGTGCTATATTTCGGACCGATGGGTTGCCGTACGGGTTTTTATTTAATCATGATAGGTGATTTTTCTTCGGAAGACATTCTGCCGCTTGTCGAAAGAACATTCGATTATGCTTCGGATTTCGAGGGGGACATACCGGGAGCAACGCCAAAAGAGTGCGGCTATTGTGTCGATATGGACTTAGAGCTTGCCAAAACAGACGCCGCCATGTACTACAATATTCTTATTGCCCCCAAAAAAGAAAATCTTTTCTATCCCGTAAAGAGGACGCGCAAACCCAAAGCAAAACCCGATACGGGTACCGTCGATGATAATCAGGAGGAATAAATGACAGATCCCAGAGTAGAAAAACTGGCAAAAGTATTGGTGCAATATTCTTGCGCGTTGCAAAAAGGAGAAAAAATCCTTATCGATGCAAGAGGAGTAGATTACTCCATCGTCAATGCAATTATAAAAGAGGTAAAGAATGCGGGCGGATTGCCTTTTGTAAATGTAACAGATAACCGTGTACAAAGCGCGCTTCTTAAACAGATGACCAAAGAGCTTGCCCAAGCAATGGCCAAGTATGACGGAGCCAGAATGGCAGAAATGCACGCCTATATCGGCATAAGAGGCGGCAACAATTGTTATGAAACAAGCGATGTAGAGTCCGCCAAAATGCAAATTTATGACAAGTATTATGCCCATCCCGTCCATCACGAGTTGCGGGTTGCCAAAACAAAATGGGTTGTTTTGCGTTACCCTACCGAAGGGATGAGCGCGCTTGCAAAAATGAGCACGGATGCCTTCGAAGAATTTTATTTTAATGTATGCACATTGGATTACCGCAAAATGGATAAGGCGATGGACCCTTTGGTAGAACTGATTGCCAAAACGAATAAGGTTCGTATTGTCGCCAAAGATACCGATCTCAGCTTTAGTATCAAAGGCATGGGCAGCGAAAAATGCTCGGGCTTGCGCAACATACCGGACGGCGAAGTCTATACCGCGCCCATAAAGGACAGCGTAAACGGAGTAATTCATTACAATGTGCCATCTATCGAAAACGGTATCGAGTTTACCAATGTAAGACTTGTTTTTAAAAATGGCAAAATTGTCGAGGCGACCGCCAACAAAACCGATGCCGCCAATGGTATCTTTGATACCGATGAGGGCGCGAGATATGTGGGAGAGTTCGCATTCGGCGTCAATCCCTATATTATGAAGCCGATGGGGGATATCCTGTTCGACGAAAAGATATCGGGTTCTATCCACTTTACACCGGGCAGTTGCTATGACGATGTCAACAACGGCAACAAAAGCGCGATACACTGGGATCTCGTGCAGGTGCAAACGCCCGAGTACGGCGGCGGCGAAATCTATTTCGACGGCAAGCTGATACGAAAAGACGGCAGATTTGTTTTGCCGGAACTGGATTGCCTCAACCCCGAAAATTTATTATAATATTATTATGAGTTGTTATAAGCAAAGCGAAAAACAAACCGTAGTAAACAAGCCCAGCAAGCTATTGTATTGGCTGTTGGTGCCGCTTGCCAATCTTATCGCAAAGATCCTGTTCGGTTTTAGAGTCCACAAGGATCAATCCATAAAGCAAATAAAAGGACCTTTTGTCGCAATCGGTACCCACTCTTGCACAATGGATGTCGCTTTTATGATGCTTGCGATGATGCCGCATCCCCTCAATATCGTTTGCGGCAGAGATGTTTTTACATGGAAACCCGTCAAACCTATTTTAAGTAAAGCCGGCCTTATTCCCATAAGCCAGTTTGAGGCAGACCTTTACAGCATCCGCCTGATGAAAAAAGCCGTCATGAAAGGTTGTAGCCTTTCTTTGTTTCCCGAGGGCAAGAGGTCGATAGACGGCAGAAACTTGCACTATCTTTCGCCCAGTCTTGCCAAACTCATCAAGTTTTTGGATGTGCCCATTGTGATGTGCCATAATAACGGCGGATATTGTGTCAGCCCGCGTTGGTCCAAAGCAAAGCGCCGTGGCAAGGTGTTGCAGGATACAAAACTGCTGTTTACGGCAGAGCAGATACGCTCGATGTCGGTGGGCGAAATCTATAAGAAACTCAGAGAAGAGTTCAGTTACAACGACAACTTGTACCAAAAAGAACATCATTTGCGAATCAAATGCAAGAAACCCGCTTTAGGGCTGCATTATTTGCTCTATAAATGCCCCAAATGCGGCGCCGAATACCAAATGGAATCCACAGAAAATGAGCTCCGTTGTACCGCTTGCGGTAACACGGCGATAGTAAACGAATACGGCGAAATTGTCGCAAAAGAAGGCGGCGTGGCGTATTCCAGACTAGATATCTGGTACGACTTCGAAAAGGAAGCCGTTCGCGAAGAAATCGCCAAGCCGGATTTCTTTATTTCCAAACCCGTTAGTTGGAAAATCAACGACCCCGAAACCAATATCTATCACGAAAAGGGCGAAGGCGAATTGTATATCAATACAGAAGAAATCGGTTTCCGCGGTAAGGATCACAATGGAGAGGTGCGCACGCTACGCATCGCTCTCAAAGGTCTACATACGATTGTGCAAAAGGTGGACGAAGCCATAGACCTCACAATAGACGGCGTTATTAACAGATTTTATTTTAAAGAGAACAAGTTCAGCGCAAAATATAACCTTATTGTAGAAGAGTATTTTAGGAAGATGCACGGGTTGGATGAGTAAAATAAATTACAAATTACAATGTACAAATTACAAATAAGGACGAAATCAAATTACAAATTACAGTGTACAAATTACAAATAAGGATTAGAGTTAGAAGAGTTTCCGCTCTTTTTTTTATCCGTTCAAGTTTGCATAATTCGTGCCGTTTTTTACATTCTATCAGCAAGGAGAATCTATGCGTGCTACAGGAATTGTAAGACGGATTGACGAGCTTGGCAGAGTGGTCATTCCCAAAGAAATCAGAAGAACAATGAAGATAAGAGAGGGAGAAGAGCTGGAAGTTTTTACCGGTGAAGACGAGTCCCTCATCCTAAAAAAATATTCCGCCGTAAAGGAGTTTTCAAGTTTTGCGGGAGAATATGTGAGTTCGGTGTATCTATCAACGGGATATACGGCGCTTGTATTCGATATGGACAGTTTGGTTGCCGCAAGCGGGGATATTAAGCTGTATAAAACCGGAAGTCCCGTAAGCTACAAATTCGAAAAATTGCTGGAAGACAGGAAACCGATTTTGCTTACGGGGAGAGAATTGGTAAGCCTTTGCGGAGAGGAGATTTCGGGATTGGGCGGTATGGCGATTGCCCCTATTATAAGCGCCGGAGATGTTATGGGCGCTCTTGCGGTGGTGTCCGTAAAAGAGCTCGGAGATGTGGCTCTTAAGTTGGCTACAATAGGCGCTAATTTCTTATCGACCCAACTCTGATTGAAGCGAACACTTTGGAAAGGCGCGGGCCTTCTTGCCTTCGCCACTTTTTTTTCCAAGTTTATCGGAGCGTTATACCGCATACCGCTCACCAATATTCTGGGCGCCCAAGGCATGGGCGTGTACCAGCTTATTTTCCCTATTTATTCTTTTATCCTTTCGACTTCGTCGGGGGCGTTGCCGATAGCCGTTTCGATGTTGGTAAGCTCGCGTATTGCAAGGGGTGAGCGGGAAGAAGCCCGTAAACTCATTACGACGGCTATGTCTGCGTTGCTCATGACGGGCATTGTACTGACCTTCATATTAGTGGTACTTTCGGGGCCACTCGGTTCGCTGCAAGGTTCAAAGGATACAAGACTCGGATATCTTGCGATTGCGCCTGCAATCTTCTTTGTATCGGGCATTGCGGTTTTGCGGGGCTGGTTTCAGGGGACAGGGCATTGGGCGCCGTCCGCGGCATCGCAAGTGAGCGAATCGATTGTTAAGCTGGGCGTAGGCCTTACGCTTGCCTATTTGTTTTTACCCCTCGGTATCGCATGGTCGGTGTTCGGCGCAATGGCGGGTGTCACCTTGTCCGAACTGGTGACTTTTTTTATGTTATACGGGATGTATCGCAAAAAAAACCCCCGCTTAAACTTGACTTTTGATATCAAAAATTCCAGACAAAATTATAAAGAAATCACACGGCTCACCATCCCTATGACCATCGGCAATGTTATTATGCCTACGATACAAATTATCGACAGCTTTTTGGTAGTCAATCTTTTGTCCCGAGCCATTACGGGGGCGGCGGCAACGGCAAGTTATGGCTTGCTGACAGGACCCGTAAACTCTTTGGTCAATCTCCCCATCGTCATCGGATTATCGCTGGGGATAGCCGTCGTCCCGCAAATCGCGAAAAACAAAGAAGAACATAATATAACGGCAATCAAACAGAAAAGCGATACCGCGTTTAAGCTCGCGCTCGTGATAGGCGTACCTTTCGCATTCATGTATTTTGCGCTGTCGGAAGGCATTATCAGGGTGTTATATCCCGCATTTTCCGCGGCCGAAATTGCTGAAGCGTCTTTATTGCTAAGGATAAGCTGTTTTTCGGTAATCGCGTTGTCTGCCCAACAAATTTATACCGCCATTATGCAGGGACTTGGCAGTATTTATAAGCCTGTCAAAAACATGGGCATAGGCGCGGTGGTGAAAATAGTGTTGAACTTGGTGTTAATGCCCGTAATCGGCATCGCGGGGGTTGCGGTGGCATCGCTCGCTTGTTTTGTTGTGACAGCTGTTTTGAATATTATTCAGGTGCGTATTTTAATTGGGAAAAGTACGAATTTATTTAAAAATAGTGGCGTTATTCTTTTAAGCGGTGTTATAATGGGGGCGGCGGTATTTGCGATAAGCTTTTTTACGAGAGGTTGGGCGTTGCCCTTGATTACCGCGATAGTGGGTGCGTTGTTGTATCTTGCGATGCTTATCCTTTTCCGTGTTTTTAATAGGGGCGAGCTTGCCGCGTTGCCTTTGGGCAAAAAGCTGGTCGCATTAAACGACAAAATATTTTCGAGAGGTTAAAAGATGAATTTTACCGAAATGACAGGCGGCTCTTATGCCGCATTTTCCGCATCCCAGTTTTTAGAACGCAAAATCAACAGTTTTGAATACAATATTCCCGTTGTCGTTTACGAGATAGACGAAGGCATTTTTTCTAAAGTCAAAAACAAAGCCGAAGATTATTTTGGAAGTGATGCCAAAATTATTACAGCGGACGGCGACACACAAAAATTAAAAGAGGTTCCATTTGTCGATACGCTTATTATCCAACCCGTCCCGTATATCGAGCGCAAACGTTTCGGATTCGGGGACCTTGTCGAAATTATCAGACGGCTCCGAGACCCCGACGGTTGCCCTTGGGACAGAGCGCAAACTTACGACAGTATCCGCGCTTGCGCGATAGAAGAAGCGTATGAGTTGGTCGAAGCGGTAGAGCTTAAGGATAAAGACAAAATATTGGAAGAAAGCGGCGATGTCATGTTGCAAGGGTTGTTTCATGCCTCGATTGCCGAAGACAACGGCGACTTTAACTTCAACGATATGATTTCTGCCCTTGCGTATAAACTGGTAAGCAGACACACGCATATTTTCGGGGCGCATAAAGCCGCAAATGAAGAACAAGCCCTCAATTTTTGGGAAAAAGCGAAAGCAAAAGAAAAGGGGCAAAAAAGTGTCGGGGATAAGCTGGACAGCGTGCCCAAAACCTTTTCTGCCTTAATGCGTGCATTAAAAGTACAAAAAATTATTAAAAAAACGGGATTCGAGTTTCCGTCTGTCGATAACGCTCTGGACAAGGTGCGCGAAGAAACCGCCGAGTTTGCCGAGGCGACGGACAATCTCGAAGAAGAAGCGGGCGATCTTCTGTTTTCGGTTGTCAATTTGCTGCGGATGCATCGTATCGATCCCGAAATCGCCCTTAACGCGACCATAGATAAGTTTATCCGCAGGTTTTTGTATGTCGACCAAAAAGCGAGGGAAGCGGGCGTTGCGCTGGAAGAATGCAGTTTGGAAACCATGGAAGACTGGTACCAAGAGTATAAGAGGTTGTACGAACATTCATGCAGATAGGGGAGTTTGTATTACAAAACGGCCTTATTCTTCCGCCGATTGCGGGCTACAGCGATATCGGGATGCGGATGCTTTGTGTAAGATACGGCGCGGAGCTTACTTTTACCGAAATGGTGAGTGCGAAAGGGCTTGTTTATAATAATGAGAATACCAAAGAATTGCTCTTTACGCATGATACCGAGCCTATAAAAGCGGTGCAACTGTTTGGCAGAGAAGAAGACTTTTTTCAAAAGGCGATACGGCATGAGGCGTTGCGACCATTTGATATTATCGATATCAATTTTGGCTGTCCCGTGAATAAAATAGTGCGTAACGGAGAAGGTAGCGCGCTGATGAAAGAACCAGAACAAATATATAAGATTATAAAAAAATGCATCGAAGCCGCCGACGGAAGACCTGTCACCGGCAAAATTCGCGCAGGCTTTTCTCAAGAATGGCGCAACGCCGTCGAAGTTGCTTTGGCAATTCAGGATGCGGGCGGCGCGATGGTTACCGTGCACGGCAGAACGCGTGATATGATGTACAGCGGCAAAGCAGACTTAGAAATTATCAAAGAGGTCAAGGATGCCGTAAGCATACCCGTTACGGGAAACGGAGATGTTTGTGACAGAGAGAGTTATCTTCGCATGCTGTCTACGGGGGTAGACGGCGTCGCAATCGCCCGTGGAGCAATCGGCAGGCCTTCTATTTTTAGCGAAGTGCTCGGCAAAGGCGTCCAATTCGAAATCAAAGAATTGGTAAGAGAACATCTGGATGAGTTGCTGAAATACTATCCCGAAAGAGTCGCTGTAAACAATATAAAAAAACATGTCGCGTGTTATGTGAAAGGGCAAAGAGGCGCAAAACAGCGAAAAGAACAAGTATTTCGCGCCGAAACAACAACGCAGATTTTAGATAGTTTCGCATAAGTAAAGGGTAAATATTTATCCTATAATTGGCAAATATTGTTGCTCTACAAACATCAAAGTGGTATAATTCACTTAGTTTATTAAAAAATGCTCAGTTTTGGAGGTAAATATGAACAAAAAAACCATCAAGGATGTGGCCGTCAAAGGCAAAAAGTGCCTTGTCCGCGTAGACTTTAATGTGCCTATGGCAGACGGCGTTATCACAGACCTTAACAGGATTAACGGAGCGATACCCACAATCAAATACTTGGTAGATCAAGGCGCCAAGGTGATACTTTGCTCTCACATGGGCAGACCCAAAGGCGAATTTAACATGAAGTACACGCTTCGTCCCGTTGCCGAAAAATTGGAAGAGATGCTGGGACAAAAAGTCATTTTCGCCACCGATGTAATCGGTCCCGATGCAAAAGCAAAGGTTGCCGCTTGCGGCGAAGGCGAAATTGTTTTGTTAGAAAACCTCCGCTTTCATAAAGAAGAAGAAAAAAATGACGAGGCTTTTTGCAAAGCCCTTGCAGCGTTTTGCGATGTGTATGTCAATGACGCTTTCGGTACTGCGCACCGCGCACACGCCTCCACCGCGGGGATTGCACAGTACGGATTTGTAAAAGATGCAGTCGCCGGCTTTCTTATCGGCCGTGAACTGGATGTCATGGGCGGCGCGCTCGAGAATCCCGCCCGTCCTTTTGTTGCAATACTCGGCGGCGCCAAGGTCAGCGACAAAATAGGAGTCATCAACAATCTGTTAGAAAAAGTCGATACCCTTATTATCGGCGGTGCAATGGCCTATACCTTCAATGCCGCAAAAGGGATCAAAACAGGTAATTCGCTATGCGAGATAGACAAAGTTGAGCTTGCAAAACAGCTAATTGCAAAAGCCGCAGCCAAAAAAGTCAATCTGTTATTACCAGTAGATACTGTTGTGGCCGATGAGTTTGACGCCGATGCCAACAGTATGGTAGTCGAAGGCGATATCCCGGACGGTTGGCAAGGTCTGGACATTGGTCCCAAAACTTGCAAGATTTTTGCAGACGCCGTACTGTCCGCAAAAACGGTAATATGGAACGGCCCTATGGGCGTATTCGAAATGGAGAAGTTTGCAGTAGGTACCAAAGCGGTAGCCAAGGCGCTTGCAGACTCGCAGGCAGTTACAATTATTGGCGGCGGAGACAGCGCGGCAGCCGTAAAACAGTTGGGATATGCAGACAATATGACGCATATATCCACAGGAGGTGGCGCATCGCTTGAGTTTTTGGAAGGATTGGAGCTTCCCGGTGTGGCTTGTCTTAATGATAAGGCATAATCGATTCAAACAGATAAGTATTCACTTATAACGACGAAAAACTATCGAAAAATAAAAAATAAAGTCATAAGGAGAACCTAAATGAAAAGAGATATTATTGCAGGCAATTGGAAAATGAACAACAACAACGCCCAAACAAAAGAGCTTATCAAACAAATCGCGCCTCTTGTCAAGGATGCCAAATGCGAAGTTGTAGTTTGTGTTCCTTTTACCGATTTAGATACAGCCCGTCGCGCAATTCGCGGAACAAACATCAAACTTGGCGCACAAAATGTACATTGGGCTCCCAAAGGCGCGTTTACAGGCGAAATCAGCGCGGATATGCTGTTAGAACAAAAAGTAGAATATGTTATTGTCGGACACAGCGAAAGAAGACAATACTTTGGCGAAACTGACGCTTCCGTAAACGCGAGAACCAAAGCGGCAATCGCGGCGGGGCTCAAGGTTATTGTTTGTATCGGCGAACTGTTAGAAGAGAGAGAAACGGGCAAGACTGCTGAAGTCGTAATTCGTCAGATTAACGGCGCCATGGCAGGTATCGAGAAAGCAGACCTCAAGAAAATTGTCGTTGCCTATGAACCCGTATGGGCAATCGGAACCGGCAGAACCGCGACCCCACAGGACGCAAACGACACCATTGCGATCATCCGCAAGGCTGTCCGCAAACTTTATGGCAAGACAGCTGCCAATGCGCTGCGTATCCAATACGGCGGCAGCATGAACGCCAAAAACGCCTCCGAACTGATGGCTATGCCCGAAATCGACGGCGGCTTAATTGGCGGCGCTTCCCTCAAAGCCGAAGATTTTGCCAAGGTTGTCAATTATTGATTAGTAAGGAATAATATGTTTAACGCTTTAATTATAATGGATGGTTTTGGCATAAGCGAAGAAGTTTATGGCAACGCCATCAAAGCGGCAGGGACACCGTTTCTGTCATCGCTTATGCAAAGATATCCCAATACTACGATTGGTGCAAGCGGTTTGGATGTGGGGCTTCCCCGCGGTCAGATGGGCAACAGCGAGGTAGGTCATATCAACATTGGCGCGGGACGCACGGTGTATCAAGAGCTTACACGCATCACGAAAGACATAGAAGATGGCGGATTCTTTACAAACGAGTGCTTTTTAGATGCCATAAAAAACGCCAAAACGAACGGCCGCGCCTTACATGTGTTCGGTTTGCTTTCGGACGGCGGTGTACATAGCCATATCGAGCACCTGTTTGCGCTCATCGAACTTGCAAAACGCGAAGGACTGAAGGATCTCTTTATCCATTGTTTTATGGATGGGCGCGATGTTCCGCCCACAAGCGGCGCTTGCTATCTGCAGATGCTGGAAGATTTTATCCAAAAAATAAATTTCGGGACGATTGCTTCGGTCATGGGCAGATATTACGCCATGGATCGGGATAACCGCTGGGAGCGTGTCGAAAAAGCGTATAGAGCGCTTGTAGACGGCGAAGGAATTATGGCAGAATCCGCCGTAAAGGCGGCCGAACAAAGCTATACAAATGAAGTAACAGACGAATTTATTCTTCCTATTGTAATTTGTAAAGACGGAGTCCCCGTACGCCGCATCTGTCACGGCGACAGTGTGGTGTTCTTCAATTTCCGTCCCGACAGAGCAAGAGAGCTCACCAGAGCGTTTATTAAAGAAGATTTCGACGGTTTTGTCCGCAAACAAGGGTGTTTGAAACCTTTTTATGTAGGATTTACCCGTTACGATGCCACTTTTACAGAATTATGTACCGCTTTTAAGCCGCAAAGTCTCAAAAATAATTTGGGACAGGTAATTGCCGCAAACGGGTTAAAACAACTTCGTATTGCCGAAACAGAAAAGTATGCGCATGTCACTTTTTTCTTTAATTCGGGCGTCGAGGAACCCAACATAGGCGAAGACAGAGTGCTGATACCCTCTCCCAAAGTCGCAACTTATGACCTAAAGCCCGAAATGAGCGCGATAGAAGTAACCGATAAAGCAGTAGAACTTATCTTGGCGCAAAAATATGATTTTATGGTGCTCAACTTCGCCAACTGCGATATGGTAGGGCATACGGGCGATTTTGATGCCGCAGTGAAAGCGGTTGCAACGGTCGACAGTTGCCTCAAAAAAGTGATAGAGGCGATCCTGTCCATTGGCGGAAGCGCGATTGTGACGGCAGACCACGGCAATGCCGATAAGATGTATGATTGTAACGGGTGTCCGTTTACTGCGCATACCACCAATCCCGTGCCGTTTGTCGTGGTAAAAGACGGCGATTTTACGCTTGCAGAAGGCGGCAAACTTGCCGATGTTGCGCCCACACTCTTAGACATGATGGGGATTTCTCAGCCTGTCGAAATGGAGGGGAGAAGTCTTATTAAGAAGTAAGGGGCGGCAGATAAATCTATAACCAAAAATACATAGTTCCTTAACATATTAAGGGTTTCTTACTTGACAAAAGGGATATAGGGTAGTAGAATATTACAAGAACAAGGGGCGTTCATACAACACACAATTGGGGTGTCTGCGAACGCCTTTTTAATGGGGTCTAAGGAGAAGAAAGATGACTAAGTATATTTTCGTTACAGGTGGCGTTGTGTCGGGATTGGGAAAAGGCATAGTAATGGCCTCACTCGGGAGACTCCTTAAATCCGGCGGTTATAAAGTAGTCGCCCAAAAGCTGGACCCTTATATTAACCTCGACCCCGGTACCATGAATCCTTGCCAGCACGGCGAAGTATTTGTCACCGAAGACGGCGCCGAAACCGACTTAGACCTCGGACATTACGAAAGATTTATTGATGAAAACATGAACATATACAGCAATCTTACCACGGGTAAGGTGTTTTGGAATGTTCTCAATAAAGAGCGTCGAGGGGATTACCTCGGCCAAACTGTGCAATATATCCCCCATATCACCAACGAAATCAAAGAATTTATTTATGAAGTCGGCAAAAAAGACGAGTCCGATATCGTGATGACCGAAATTGGTGGCACGATAGGCGATATCGAAAGCCAACCCTTTATCGAAGCAATCAGGCAGATTTCACGCGAAGTGGGCAAAAACAATTGTCTATTTATTCATGTAACGCTGGTGCCTTATATCTCTTGCAGCGGCGAATTAAAGACAAAACCCACCCAACATTCTGTAAAAGAATTGCGTAGCATGGGCATCAGCCCCGATATTATCGTCACCCGTTGCGACATGGAGTTGGACGAAAACGCCAAACAAAAACTCGCTCTGTTTTGCGATGTCAAGCCCGATTGTATTATAGAGAGCCTAACGGTAGAAAAGATTTACGAAGCGCCCGTGATGTTCGAGCGTAGCAACCTTTTTGAAGTGGTTTGCAGAGAGCTGAACATCAGCGGCAAAAAGTTCGACTTTTCGGAATGGCAAGCCATGGTAGACAGAATCAATAAAATAGACAAAGAAATTACGATTGCCATTGTCGGTAAATATGTAAAAATGTTCGATGCTTATATGTCGGTGTCAGAGGCGCTCAAGCACGGCGGATTCGAAAACAATGTGGATGTGCGCATTAAATGGATAGAGTCCGAAAGTGTTACCAAAGACAACCTCGACGATATGTTGGGCGATGTCAAAGGTATTCTTGTGCCCGGCGGTTTCGGCGACAGAGGAATCTACGGCAAAACACTTGCGGCAGAATACGCCCGCAAAAATGATGTGCCTTACTTTGGGATATGTTTGGGGATGCAAACCGCTTGTATCGAATTCGCGCGCAATGTTCTGGGATATGAAGACGCCAACAGCAAAGAATTCGCGCCCGAAGGCAAACACAATGTAATAGACCTCATGCCCGAACAAATTTCGGTATTGCATAAGGGCGGCACCATGAGATTGGGCGCTTATCCTTGCGCAATAAAGAAGGATACGCAACTTGCCGCAATTTATCAGACATCCTTCATTCAAGAAAGGCACCGCCACAGATATGAATTCAACAATGATTATATTCAAGAGTTTGAAGACAACGGGATCGTGTTTTGCGGCAAATCTCCCTCGGGAGAGTTGGTAGAGGCAATCGAATACCCCGCATGCAAGTTTTTTGTGGGCGTGCAGTTCCATCCCGAATTCAAAAGCCGTCCCAACAAAGCGCATCCGCTCTTCCGCGCTTTTATAAAAGCGGCAGTAGAGAAATAACCCATAGAAAAGCATAAAATAGTAATAATACTTTCAAATGCAAATGATATGTGGTATTATTGAAAAATGATAATCGGATTAGAAAAACATATTCCGTTTAACGGAGTAGCGTAATGAATAAGCGCGCGCATCGGCTGTCGGATTGGCAGATGATATTGCTGGGTTATGTGATTTTAATTGTTTTCGGCAGTCTTTTGTTAGCTTTACCTATCTCCTCACGAAATGGTTGGACATCTTATATTAACGCTTTATTTACTTCCGCATCGGCGACTTGCGTTACGGGATTGGTGGTTTATGACACCTTTACGCATTGGTCGCTTTTCGGGCAGATCGTTATTTTGTTTTTAATACAAGTTGGCGGTATCGGTATTATGACGATTATAAGCCTCTTTACGGTTGCGCTCAAAGGCAAAGTAGGACTATACGAGAACTTGGTTATCATGCATGCCTCTGGCAACTCCAGACTTTCGGGCAGCCAAAGACTTATTAAAAGAATTGTGTTGGGCACTTTACTGTTCGAAAGCGCGGGCGCAATCCTTTTAAGCTTTCGTTTCTGTTTCCAGTTCGGGTTTTGGAGAGGGGTTTGGTTCTCTGTTTTTCATTCGGTCTCGGCGTTTTGCAATGCAGGGTTCGACCTTATGGGTATCAATGCGGGCTTCTCGTCTTTTACGGCATACAGCGGAGACCCTTTGGTTTCGCTCACGATATGCTTGCTTATCGTTGTGGGCGGTCTCGGATTTCTTGTATGGAACGAAATGTTGACCGTAGGTTTCAAATTCAAAAAGTATCAGACACACACGCAATTGGTGCTCTCGGCGACTCTTATATTTGTGGTTGTACCCGCCGCGCTATTTTTATTGTTCGAAAAGAATAACCTTTTTGCGGATGTCGGGTTCGGCGAAGCGTTGCTGTCGTCGCTTTTCGCCTCCATTACGCCCCGTACCGCAGGTTTCAACACGATAGATGTTGCAAGCATGTCCGAAAGCAGTATTGCGCTTACTATGATATTGATGTTTATCGGCGGCAATACGGGGTCTACCGCAGGCGGCATTAAAGTGACGACTTTTCTTATTATCTTATTTGGTGTTTTTGCCGCTTACCGCAACAGAACCGATGTGCAGATAGGCAAAAAACGTATGCCTGTCTATTTGCTTTTGCAGTCGTTGTGCATCGTAATGACATACATTTTTGCAATAGCCCTTGCAACGATTATTATACTTGCTATCGAGCCGTTTTCCTTTTTAGAGGTTGGGTTCGAGGTCATTTCCGCACTCGGTACCGTGGGCTTAAGTTTCGGTATTACACCGATGATAACGGGAGGCACCAAAATTATATTAGTACTGCTAATGTTTCTAGGTAAGATAGGGGTCATCACGCTGCTTTATTCCCTTATTTCACACAAGAAAAAACCTGATATCAAGAGACCGATGGATTCGATACAGATAGGGTAGTTACCATGTTTTCCTAAAGGAGGAATATTTACTATGAAATCAATTTTGATCATAGGATTGGGCAAATTCGGGTTAATACTTGCCCAAAAAATGCAGGAGTTCGGCAATGATGTTATGGTTGTGGACAAGGATGAAAATATCGTAAATGAGTTTTCTCCTATGTTTACCAATGCCATGATTGCCAATTGCACCAATCCCTCGGTGATAGAAAAATTGGGTGTCGACAGCTTTGATGTTTGTTTTGTCACAATAGGCGACGACTTCCAGTCCTCATTAGAAATTACCTCGTTGCTAAAAGAGAACGGAGCCAAAACCGTGGTATCAATAGCGGACAGAGATATCCAAAAGAAATTTTTACTTCGTAACGGAGCGGACGAAGTGGTCTACCCGATTCGTGACATCGCTGAAAAACTTGCAATACGATATAACACCAAATGTATTTTCGACTATATCGATTTAACGGGTGAATATGCCATTTTCGAGATAGCCGTCCCCAAGAAATGGATAGGAAGAAGCATTATTGATATCGATGTAAGACGCACACACAGCATCAGTATCCTTGCAATTAAGCGCGACTCGTTGCTTAACCCCATGCCAGGAGCCGATTATGTGTTTGATAAGCGCGACCATGCGATTGTGATGGGCAAGCCTGATGATGTTTACAAATTAGTTCCACAAACTTAGTTTGGGGTACCTAATTGCTATTTTAAGTTGACGAAATTGGTAATATTGATATGATAGATTGTGGAACGATAACCTTAGAAACTCCAAGGCTTATACTCAGAAGGTTTCGCGCGGACGATGCCGAAACAATATTTTTGAATTGGGCATCCGACCCAGAAGTGACAAAGTATCTCACTTGGCCGACGCATAAAAATGTTGCCGAGACAGCGTCTATTCTTGCCGAATGGGTTGCGGCCTACGAAAAGCCAGACTTTTATAATTGGGCAATTGAGCTTAAGTCTTTGGGCAAGCCCATAGGAAGTATCGGATTAGCCAAACGCAATGAGGAAGTAAAGAGCGTGATGGTAGGCTATTGTATTGGCAAACGCTGGTGGCGGCAGGGCATTGTGTCCGAGGCGCTTGCCGCTGTGATACGCTTTTTTTTCGAGCAGGCGGGAGTGTCGCGCATCGAAGCCGAACACGATACTTTCAATCCCAACAGTGGCAAGGTGATGCAAAAGTGCGGTATGGTTTATGAAGGAACTTTGCGCAAAGCAAGACGGAACAATACGGGAATAATCGATAGCGCGGTATACGCGATTTTGGCGCAAGATTATTTTAATAAATCATAACTGTTTGAATGAGCGGAACAGTAGTCCGCGCAGCAGCATAACGCCCCCTTGCATTTACTTTAATATAATTTAAATTTTATTTCTGCATATTGACATCGTTATTCGGCATCTTTATGATAGTTATATCACTTTTTTTGGATAGCGAATGACAAACAATAAAAAACAAGGGTTCTTCTCAAAAATCAGAGAAAGTCTTTCCCACGCGATACACAATCCCTCTTTTACATTAAAAGAACAGCTTGGTTTTGCAAGCGGAACTTTCGGCAATCAAATGGGACAAGATATGATTGCAACCTTTTTGGTGCTTTTCTTGACCGATTACATGGGGATTGAGTCTTCAATGCTGCTGGTATTGATGACGGTTGCGAAGATTGTAAACATTATAGGCGACCCTGTCGCGGGTGCGATTCTAGACCGTCCCGGGGGAAACTCCAAAAGGGGGAAGGCAAGGCCTTTTTTGTTGCTGTCTCCTTTCCCACTTATCGTGACATCCGTTTTGCTTTTTGTAGTACCCAATATTAGTTATACCTCCAGAATCATTTATGTATTTGCATTTTATTTGGTTTATTGCATCAGCGACACCTTTTATGATATGTCACTCTTGACGGTTTCGGCCCGCATGACCAACAATCCTAAAGACAGAAAGAATTTTTATACGGTTGCCGAGTTTGCTGCAACTTTCGGAAGTATGCTTCCCGGCGGGATTATCCCCATTATAATCAGTCTATACAAGAATAATTATATCGCCCAAAAAAATGTGTATTTATTGGCAACGATAGGATTCGGCATTGTGGGATTGGCAATGATGATCATCCCTTATTTCACTCTAAGGGAAAAAACGCTTGCAGATTGGCGCAAACCTTCCCAAACCAAACTAAACCTTAAAGCGCTTTTGTTAAACAAACCCCTTCTTCTCATCATGTCATCGCAAATTGTAGACTCGATAAGGCAAGTGTGTTACGGCGCGCTTACTTATTTTTATGCCAAGACGCTGGGCGCATTTTGGATGTCTACGGTAATAGGAGCGTTTAGCGCGGCGCTTTCTTATGTGGGCATTGCGTTGGTGCCGTTTTTGGGCAAAAAACTGTCTTCGCGCGACCTTATCGTGTTGGGATATACCTATACGGGAATCTGTTATTTGTTCTTATTCATATTCGGGTATCATTCTTTGTTGTTTGTAGGGATTATGGTTTCGTTATCGGGGGCGACAACGGGCATGATTCGGACTTCCAGAAAGGTGCTGCTAGCAGACTCTACGGATTATATGGAATACAAAACCTGGAAAAAACATGGCGTAAGCGTGCGTTCAGAAGGTATGGTGTTTGCCATGAACTCGATGGCGAACCGAATCAGCGGCCTTTGGAAAGACTTGTTGCTGCCGGCAGGTCTCATGATTGTCGGTTATGTCAGTGCAACGATAGGGCCCAACGGCGAAACCATCGAAGCGATTCAGTCACCCGAAACATTAAAGGGTATCTTCTATTTGGTGACGATACCCGGTATTATTGGTAATTTTTTGCCTGCGCTCATTATGTTTTTCGATAACTATACGGGCAAGCACAAAGAGGCAATTTTAAATGAGCTATATGCAATGAGAGCGGAACAAAAAGCAATTTATTATGCAGAAAAAGCTGTAATAGAAAAGAATATCGGTATGAACATTTATTCTTCCAAAACAGGCGTAAACGAAGGGACGGACTAAGGATTCTTTTTGGAGAGTAAGGTAGCTTCTTTTACCGCGTTCCAAAATGTTAAAAGACGCTCCAAACTGAAAGAGGCGTTCGCGGGACTGGTAGACGGAAGTTTGGTTGTGAGAGGGATAAGTTCGGGGTACGCTTTTGTTATAATTGTATAAGAGGCGGTACCGTTGGTAAATATCTTACGGATAGACGAGTTTTTAATAAGCTTGGGGATGTTCGCGGGTATCATGTTGGTTATTTTCAAGTCGCTGCTGCCCTCTATGTCACACTCATAAACCGCATCGTAAAGAGCAACACCGTTTTGTAATAACAATTCCGCTTTTAACGAAGGCGAAAGAGGGAGAAAGTCTGTTGCAAACAATGCGCTCATCACCTTCCAAAACCTGTTTTGAGGATGCATATAGTAGAATTCTTGTTGTGTAGACTTGACGGAAGGGACGCTTCCTAACAGAAGCACACTGCAATTTTGGTCTATGATAGGCGGAAAGGTGTGAACAAAATGACGGATTTCCATAATCATATACTAGTACAAACAGTGTGTTTTGTCAATCTTGTGTATAATAGAAAAGAGGTGTAATCTGCAATGAATCATTTTTCTCCCGATAGTTGTTATCAAGATTTGTTTAAACAAAAGCCGCTTTTGTCTTATGAAACGGAAGGAAAAGACCCCGATTACAAACAGAAACTCGCGAAGAAACTACAAGAAGTATTAGGGGAGATGCCTTGCAAGGTAGAGCTTGACCCCGTTACGGAGTATATAAAAGAGCACAAAAGCTATATTGAGAAACGCATGACCTTTGTGACTGAAAAGGATATGAGGGTGCCTTGCCATTTTCTAATTCCCAAAAAGGCTGAAGGCCCTTTGCCTGCAGTCATTTGCCTGCAAGGGCATTCTAAAGGGATGTATTTATCATTGGGGAAATATAAGCGGCTAAAAGATATAAAATCAATTCGCTTAGGTGATCGGGATTTTGGTCTGCAAGCCGTCAAACAAGGCTATTGCGCCTTGGTGATGGAGCAAAGAGGGTTGGGAGAAAGAGAGAGCGAAAGAAGCCGTGATATGTCTAAGAGATGTGTTTTCCCATCCATGAATGCCTTGCTGTTTGGCCGTACGATGATAGGATTGCGCGTATGGGATGTCATGAGAGCAATCGACCTTTTGGAAACGCTGCCCGAAGTAGATAATACTAAAATTGCCTGTTTGGGTACCTCAGGAGGCGGTACGGTAACCTATTATGCCGCTTGTATGGATAATAGGATAAAAATAGCGATGCCTTCCTGCAGTGTCTGCACTTACAAAGATTCTATCGGCAAAGTCTATCATTGCTGTTGTAACTATTTGCCTTGCAGCGCGAAATATTTCGATATGGGAGATCTTGGCGCGCTTATCGCGCCGCGTTCTCTTATCGTCGTAGCAGGCAAAAAGGATCCGATCTTCCCTATAGAGGGCGTGCGCAAATGTTATGATACGATAGCGGATATTTACGCAAAAGAGGGCGGAGAGTGCGCGCTTGTTTTGGGTGAAGGCGGACATCGATTTTACGCCGCTCCCGCATGGCGAGCCTTTCAAAAAGTCGTCAAAAGATAGATGAAACAAAAATTTTTTCAAATGAGATAAATATCCTCTCACTTTTTATAAAAATAAATAGTAAATTTTTCGTTTTTTCTGTTGCTAATATTATATTTAATAGTATTATTATATTATATAGATATAATTTTCTTATTTTATAATATAATGTGTCGGAGGACTGCTATGACTTCCAAATTATCCAAATATTTTGTATCGGCCATATTATTGGTTGCCGTTTTCGGGTTTATTTTTGTAATGGGACAATACGGCATCCATCAAAGCGTCGATAAACACTTACTAGAAGTAAACAACGAACTCGGCATAAATATGTTTCCGACCATAGACCAAACGATCGAAGCTGAAGCGGCCAGTAATAATGGCGGCTCTAACGGTACGGTATCTTCTTTTTCTCTTAATGCAGGTAGTGGTTCCTACTACTATACGGGTTCAATCGCTTCATTAAGCTGCAGCGATAGCGACAGCCAAGATTCTAAGTGGAATAGGCCAAATACCAGTTGCAGTAGCTATGCCGAATCTACCAAAACAATTACTTTTACCAATGATATGGAAGATGCAATTGCTAGCGGAAGATTATACGGTATACTTAAATTCACGGTTACCGTATCGTTATCCGGCAATAGCGGTACTTCTTCTTATTATAATGTCAGCGGGGGATTGACAAAAGGGAACACATCTATGGGTACTGGTACGCATACGATAGGCACCAGTGGTACTAAAATAACAAGCAAGGTTATTACAATAAAGATTTGGGGCAGTGCCGCATCTTCTGATGGCTGGTATCATGGCTCTAGTAGCAGTGTTAGTTTGTCTACTTCGGCAGTATGGTTAGACTTATATTTTGATGATTTGCCTGTGTCATACAGTGCAGGAAGTAACGGTTCGGTAAGCAGTTCAGGTAGCACACTTGCCACACCTTCCGCATCAACTAGCAGCACTGCTACTCCGAACAGCGGATATTATTTTTCCGGCTGGACGGGCACATTTAGTCATCCAAATAAATCCATCACGATAAAAGCATGCGATTATAACAATGCCTCTATTGGTTTAACAGCAAACTTTGCCTCTATTCCGGTCTCCGTAGGTACATACATTTATAACGGTTCGGCACAAGGGCCTACCGCAAGCGGTGTAACGGGGTATTCCTACACTTATAACTATAATGGTAATGCAAACGACG
>JAQVTZ010000216.1 GCA_028699795.1 Clostridia bacterium
TGCGTTTATTGTTGACGGTATTTACTATCGCGTAAACGCCGCCGACTATGTTTCGTGATTTATACTCCGCCGCAAGCTGTTTCCGTTTTTCGTTGTCGCGGTCTATTTTTTTAATAGGCAACTGTATCTCGGTAAGGTAATCCTCCTCGGATGTTTTGTTCCACGGCCCGTCGATAAATCGCTCTCTGCCGTTACCGCATAGTTCATAACCGTTGCTTATCGCCCATTTTGAGGCATACGCATACGCTTCTCTCAAGTTCTCAAAACAACCGCGGTGCATCACGCATACCGCTTTTTGTTTCTCTATATTGCGAAACCGAATCATATCTGTCTCTTTTCCGCACTCTTCTACCGCCTTCGCGTATTCAATTTCGATATCTTTCTCTTGATAATCATTTGTAAAATATTCCACATAGCAGCAAGGCGGGTTTGCAATTTTTCCGCAAGGATTCGCTGCGGCATACTCCTTTTCGGCCTCCGTTATAAACTTATCCATTTCTTGATATGATGCAATAACGCCATGTCGAACCATTACCGTCATTTGCGGCAATTCCTTGATTTCCGCCGTATACATTTTCTTCTCTCCTTTCGCCCTTTTTATGGCTTTTTTGATATTGACCAGTCGTTGTTCTGTTGCCGCTAATTCTTGTTCCAATTCTTTTTTTCGCGTACGCAATATTGTCAATAAATCTCCGCCGTTTACCGCCCAAGTAATATCGTTTAACGAAACGCCCAGTTCCTTCAGTTCTTTTATCTTAATGAAGTCATCCATCTGGTCGGACGAATAGTAGCGGTACCCCGTGTTCTCATCGACATAATCGGGACGGAACAATCCGATTTCATCATAAAAACGCAGGGTTTTGATAGTGGATTTCATAAGATTGGAAAATTCGCCTATACGGAACATTTTTACTCCTGTCTTCTATAGAATAATGTCTCCCGCAACGGGAGAGTCAAGCGGTTTTGTTAAATTCTAAAAAATATAATCGGTGGTGATAAAATCCACGCCCAATTCGGCGAGTCGTTCGGCTTCTTTTTTGTCATTCACCGTCCAAACATTGAGATAGCGTTTTTTGCTGTGAAGCGTTTTAACAATAACGGGACTGATAAGATCTTTGCGCAACCCCAAATGATATCCTCTTGCCATACCGAAAAGGGCATACGCTTTCCGATTCATAAGCAGTTGCACGGTAAGTTTACCGTTAATAGAAATCAATGCATCTATCACTTCTTTGTGAAAACTGATATATTGTACAGTTTCCACATCTGTTTGTTGCGCTGTCGCACTCAAAAGCGATTGTAAATCTGCCTTGGATGCTTTGTATTTGATTTCGATAACAGATACCTTGTTGTAAGTTTTGCAAATCGATAAATAGGTTGCAAAGTCACAAAGATAAACATCGCTTACCGTACAAATATTTTCGCCTGCTTTTTCGGGGGATAACGGGAGATTGAGCGCATCGGCATAATCGGTTTCAGTTATGATAATGGAAGAATCAGTAAATGGGTTTTTGTCGTGACAGCATACCCATTTTCCGTCTTTGGTTAACCAAACATCGGTTTCAATCCCATAAAAGAACTCGCTTTTTGCCGCCTCCTCGAACGCTAAAGCGGTGTTTTGATAATAGGCAGAGCTCAGCCCTCGATGCGCAATATATTTTACCTTATCCGCATAAACGGCATCTTTAACGGCTACTTGAGGTACGCCAAACCATAAAGTTAAGCCACCAGTAAAAACCGTAATTAAGGCGACCAAACACAGGCAAGCGGCAATCCTTGTTCTTATATTCGACTTCATCATACGCCCTCCCGCATTTTATTATAGCATAACCTTATAATATGGAATATCTTATTTTGAATTGACATTAAAAAAAGAAAACCCTACCTTGACACAACCGCAAATATATAGTAAGATATTTCCATAATGTTTATAGAGGCTAATCATGATCATTAAACTTCTTAAAAAAGTATACGAAAGCCCGGACGATTTCGCCGTTCGTACGCCCATCAATGAACTTGTTTGCAAAATAGCGCATTTTCATGGTGGATATTATTTATATAATAAGATGGGCGACCAGATCGCACAGATTATTCTAGAAAGCAACACCGCCTATTTATCGATATCAGGTACGGTTCCCGTTTATCCCGCCTCTATTAAAATGGTTTACACCGGCCACGGCAGTTTTGTTTTTTCGTCAGATTATTTAGAACGGGACGACGAACAGTATTTGTCTAATATCAAAGGCAAAAAAGCCGCCGATGTGTTTAACTTGCGTGGAGACACCTTAGACTATTCTTACGACTTATATAACGGCAACAAAATATACGCCAATATCGTACCCAGCTCCACAGAAAAAGATTATTATCTTATCCGCACAAGTAACGAGGCAAACATCCTCAAAACAATACTTATCGCCCTTGCGATAGACTTTTTTGTCAGCCAATAACCAATAGACAATATCTGTAGAATTTTAAGCTGTATCAAAAAATGATACGGCTTTTTTCTAATACGAACATACTAATACTATGAAGAAGAAAAAGAAACTCTTAGTACCCAAAGAAGAAATTATTAGGCGTGAGATCGATCACGACAACCAAAAAATGTCTTTAAAAGACGAAAATCTTCACACCTAGTTTAAGCAATGCCGCTTCGGCGAAAAGCCGCCAAAGGACAAAGAAAGGCGCGGGTGTCTTTCTAAAGGGAATACTTCATAAATACAATTAAGAAAAGTGAAATACTGTGTGCGTAAATTAGCCAAAAAAATATTCGGCTGTTTTTGTGCCTTTTTCGCCCATATCCGTCTTTTCCCTCAATTCGTATCCCGATACGCCTCTTCGGAAAATCACCGTATCTGGACGAAAAATTCA
>JAQVTZ010000042.1 GCA_028699795.1 Clostridia bacterium
TTGTAATTTGTATTCTTCATTTTTTACTCGCTTTCAACTCCAATTTCATATCCCCGGGCTTAATCCATTTGATTTTGCGCAGCAGTTCAGACACCAAAAACGATACAAGGGCGGGTATGACAAACATCAGAAGCGCGATGCCCAACCACAGCATCAAGGGAGAAAGGTCGGAAGACGCTTCTATCGCGCCGAATACGCCAACAAGACCCGAGGTACCCATGCCGCCGCCGCTTGCGTTGCATTTTAGCATAAATACGGTTGTAGCAAGAGGACCGACCACCGCGCTTGCCACCACGGGCGGTATCAAAATACGGGGGTTTTTCATAATGTTGGGTATTTGCAACATACTTGTGCCCAAACCTTGCGCCAACAAACCCGCGAATTTGTTTTCGCGGAAGCTTGCCACCGCAAAACCTACCATATGCGCGGCGCAACCGACCACTGACGCGCCGCCCGCAAGCAACAACATGGGCGAATCGGGATAAGATAACGCAATAGAAACCCATATTGCCGCGCTGGAGGTAGGCATTGTAAGAAGTAATCCCATTGCCATTGCAATAATGATACCCATCACAAAGGGGCTCCATTCCATCGCGGTTGCAATGCCTTTTGCCAGTTGAACAATTGCCCAATTGACATGCGGTGTCGCAAAATAAATGGCAACGCCAGCAATCGCCATCGCAGTAAGAGGTATCACAACAATATCGAGTCCCGTTTTGCCTGCAATCAAAAGACAGATTTCGCAAGTAATAAGCGCGGTAACATATGCGCTGACAGGGTTACCTATTGCTGTAAATAAAATTTCGTTGAACTTTTCGCCTTTCGCACCGATAAAGCCTGCCACCATACAACTAAAAATCGTGAGTTTGTCGGCTTTGAGCATATATGCGATACCCGCGCCGATGCCCGCTCCCATAAGCGCTTGCGCCACTTTGCCGATCATTTGGATAAAATGACCTATTTCGTTCTCCCCTACCAGTTTGCCAATTTGTACCAAAATCGTACCCGCGATAAGCGTTGCGAACAAGCCTAACGCCATGCCTGTAAAAGCATCAATAAACCAACGCTTAGCAAGCCTTTTTACTATATTGGGCTTTTTAGCAATGGGGTTTTGCGCGGTATTCTCTAAACCCTCTTTTTCTTGTTGCAAAGAAGAACCCGACATCTCTTTTGCCTTTACAGGTTCCGCCAATACACGCGCCCTTGTCTCTTCTGGTGTGGGTAAGCCTAACTTTGTTTTTGTTGTTTGTTCCATAATCATATCTTCTTATAAGTTATTTAGCGCCGCAAAGCGTTTTTGATGGGATAATTTTTTGTTATTGGTGAATCTGTCTGTCCCGTATCTTTTTACTTGCGCAAGTAGTGTTTTGATAAATTCCGAAAAACTATACAGGCGGAATCTTTCCATTTCGTATCGTTCGGCGTATGGCTCGAGCCACTTAAGAAAACAGTCCGCAATACTATTATCTTCATTTAAACCCAACTCCTTCGCAAGAGCGACAATCAAGTCGCGTTTGGAGCCGTTTATCCCTTCTGTTTCGGATAATTTGTCATATACAGCGTAATCTAATTTTTCTAGCGCCGCAAAACATTCGGTTTGGTCGGCGGCGTAAATGTAGTACCGATATCCCGCAAGACCGTCTAGCTGTTTTAAGCAATCGTAATAGCCTAACTTCATATTGTATTGAATTTTTCGATTGGAGAAATCCAGCGTCCTCCCAAGCGGCTCAGACGGTTTGATATATTCTATCTTGACGGTTTGGTCTATGACTTTGCGGTGAGGCATCGAACTGAGCGTGCGCAACACTGTAATATTGTCATAGCCTTTTCGGATTAAAGGATTGATAGGCATATTGTCGTAAATTCCGCCATCCATGTATTTGCGGCCGTTAATTGGTGACCTCTTGAAAGCGGGAAAATACGCGCTTGCGATAATGTAATCCTTGATCGTCCCCATAGGCATCTCATCCTTAAAGATTTCTACGGGATTCCAACCGTCGCTGATGTCCACAGTCACCACGCCGAAGTCGCAAGGCGACGCGCGCAGTTTCTCTTCGTTAAGATAGGTTTCGACCAGTTTGACAAACCTGTCTGTCGCGAAACCTTTTTCCGAAAGGATTTTGCGGAATTCGCTCCAGAGATATTTGATAACCGCCCTGTCGATTTTTTCTTGAAGTCTGGACATATAGGTATCGTCCAGCCCCAATACGGCAGACGGGCGCATACTTCCCCAAAGTTGATACAACAAGTCGAAGTCGCCTTGAGCCACCATTGCGCCGTTAATCGCGCCAATTGAAGTGCCCATAACGCCGTCGAAGCTGTATCCCTTTTCGAAAAGCGCTTTAAGCGCGCCTACATGAAAGGCGCCTTTGGCGCCTCCACCTTCGAGAACTAACCCCCGCATTTTATTTAATCACCAAGCGGAATTTAAGCGTATGCAGTTTTTTGGGTAATATCTTGTACGGCTTTTTGGTACAAGCAAGAGCGGGAATATCGCCGCCCACCCCTCTTTGTTTGCCATCTATGTTCACCGTCAGGTAATTTAAGCTCTTGAGTTCGTGCAGATGTGTTGCTGCATCCAGCATTTCTAATGAATAAGGGTGCACGCTTGCTTCAAAAGGTTTCTCTATTGCCTGAATTTCTAGCGTGTTTCCAATCTCTAACCATCTCATCTCGGTATGATTGCCGTTTTCTTGAGGATAGAGATAATCGTGCAAAAAGTCTTCAGCCGTTCCTTGGTAACGCTTCAGCACCGCGCCGCTCGCACGATCGCAATAGTTTTCGAACGGACCTTTGCCGTAAAAGCTCATACCGTCCACACCCTCACGCAATGCAAAAGTAAACCCGTAACGCACCAGTTCTTTGGTGGGTACAACCGACATCTCGACATCGAATTGCCCTTCGCCATAAAACTTATATAAAGTTCGCAGTTCTTTTGTGTAGGGCATCTTCCATGCTATCGCTATGTGAACGACATTGTTGTCTCTAAAAACTTTAATTTGTGTGGGGTGCAATTTTTGCATCGCCTTTTTGAAACGGTCTACCCCCATATACCACTTCACAATTTTGTAATCTACTTGGGGCAAACGATCGTTATCGATTGTGGCGCGGTGGAAACACAGACGCAAAGGCTCTTTTAGTTTTTCTTCGCCCTTTTGGTCGAGACTGATAATTTCTCCCGTGCGTTTTTCGATAATCGCGCGGCACCTCCCGAAACTCACCACGATTTCTAGATCGGATTCGTAAAAATTGCTATCGGCTTTGGGTTCGGGCAACGAAAAATCGGACTTGGCAAGCATCAGTTGTTCGTATGCCGCAACATGCCCCGCCTTGGCGTACAGCGCATCCGTTTTTGTAACTAAAGAGATAAGAAGCGTCATTTCGCCACTGTGCCTTTCGATATCGAAAGGTATCTCCAGACTGCCGATTGCTCCGGGCTTAACAGAAGGCATCGCCATCTTTCTTTTTTCTACGGTGATACCGTCCGAAATAAGCTCTAAAAGACAGTCGAAAACCGATAAATTCGTAAACATATAACGATTATAAAAGGTAATTTTGCCGTCAATTAACGCGATATCCGCTTGCTGATACTGTTTGCGGACTTCGTAAAGGGACGGGTTGGGACTCCGGTCTCCGCGGACAATACCGTTGAAAGCAAAATTGCCGTCGTTAGGTGTGTCTCCAAAATCGCCGCCATACCGCCATTCCGTCACACCGTTTTTATTGACAACCTTAATGGATTGATCCGCAAAGTCCCAAATAAATCCCCCGGCGAGCCTGTCATACTTTTTGAAATCGTCCCAATAGTCCGAAAAATTGCCGAGACTGTTGCCCATCGCGTGCGCATATTCACATTGCAAAAACGGCATATTTTTGTAATCTTCGGGCTGTAATCTTGTGCCTATCATGGCATTCCAAAGAGCGCGGCAATGAACAACGGGCTTGTTTTCGCCAATTGTACGCATATTTTGTTGTACCGTGTACATCTCGGAGAGAACATCGGACACTTTATAATAAGGCTCGTAATGGATGAACCTTGTTTTATCGATTGCTAACGCGGCTTCGCGCATCGCAAAAAACGCCTTGCCCGTACCAGACTCATTGCCAAGCGACCAAGAAACAATACAAGGATGATTTTTGTAGCTGTTTACCATGTTGCGCATACGATAAACGCAGTGCGCTGTCCAGCGCTTGTTGCCGCGGGGAATCATAAACGCCAACCCGTGGGTTTCGAGATTGTTTTCGCATATCACAAGAATGCCATATTTGTCGCAAAGCTCATAGAACACCTTTTGATTGGGATAATGCGAAGTGCGTATGGCGGTAATGTTGTTGCGGCGGCATAGTTTGACATCCTTTTCGATAAGCTCTGCTGGCACCGCGTGACCGTACTCGGGGTGAAACTCGTGACGGTTGACACCGCAAAACTTTAGCGGCTTACCATTGAGCAATATATAAGGTCCCCTGCCGTCTTTCTGCGGTGTTATCTCTACTTTGCGAAAACCGAAATTGGTTACCCTTTTATCTATAAAGCCCCCGATATCGGTAACCTCGGCTACAATTTTATAGAGATTTGGGAATTCGTGTGACCACAACAAAACATCCTGAAGCGTGGTAGTAAGTTCAATTTCTGAAGACTTATTGTCTTCTAACGAACCAACATTGTACACAACACTTGCGGCCTCCGATTGGTCTTGGGCAATAAGCGTGAGTTTGAGCCGCGCGCTTTGTAGCGCTCTGCCACGCGTTGCAATCTTGACTTTTGCTTTGAATGCCGCTTCATGGAAATCGTCCGATAATTCGCTGTAAAAATACATATCCGCAATTTCCGCTTTGGGCTTATAAATAAGTGTAACATCGCGAAAAATGCCCGATATCCGCCACATATCTTGGTCTTCTAGGTAACTTCCCGTACAATAGCGGTAAACGATGACGGCGAGTTTGTTTTCGCCTTGTTTCACATACTTTGTGATATCGTATTCTTGGAAGTCGAAACTGTCTTCGCTGTAGCCTACGAATTCGCCGTTTACATAGAGCTCGGCCGCGCTGTTTATACCGCCGAACTGGATAAAAACATTGTCATCCGTTTTACCTATATAAAAAAACCGCACATAACAACCGGCGGAATTTTTGTCCGCTTTAATATGCGGGATAAGGGGCAAAACGGTGCTTTCTATTGGCTTGGGATACCTTATATTGCTGTAAATTGGGATATCGTACCCCACAATTTGCCAATTGGACGGCACCTTAACTGTGTCGAAACCGCTAAGGTCTGCCCCGAGTTGCTCGAAGCCTTGAGGAATTGCTTTGAGTTTGTCGCAAAAGAGAAATTTCCAATCTCCGTTGAGACTTGTCGTCTTAAAATTATTTGCGGCATCCAACGGATAACCCGCCGCATACCTTTCTATACTATTTATATTATATATACAAGACTTTCGCCAATAATTCTTCATATCTGTCTCCGTTTTATCGTTATTACCGTATACAGAGTAAACTTATTTTATTTTAGCATATTGAAGACAGAAATACAATCATTATATTTTATTACTTGAAAGATTTTTCGACGCAAATTCACTAGTAAATTCACCTGTGATAACTAGTCATTACATCCTTAAGCCCGTTTCCAAACTTTTGGATAAAATAGTAACAACATCGGCAATACTTCCAGCCTGCCCACCAGCATATTAAACATTAAAACAATTTTAGAAAAACTGTTAAAAAATGAATAATTGCCAGTAGGCCCCACATCTCCCAATCCGGGACCGATATTATTGATGCAAGCATTAACTGCGCTCATGCTGTTGGTAAAACCATGTGTTGTACCCGCAGATGTTATAGAGATAAGTACAACGGAAACTGCAAAAATAAACATATATATTGTAAAATAACTCAGCACGCCTCTCGATATTCCAGAGTCTACAATTTTATTTTCGAATACAATGTTACAAACAGATCTGGGAGATATTGTTTTTTTCAACTCGCGAAAACCCGATTTAAATAACAGAATAATACGGGATACTTTCAGTCCGCCTCCTGTGGAACCAGCGCATGCCCCCACAAACATCAGCATAAATAAGACCATTTGCGCGACAAGCGGCCATGAAGCAAAATCCGCAGTAGCAAAACCCGTTGTAGATATAATGGATGCAACTTGAAAGAAAGAGTATCGAAGCGTTTCGCCGAAAGTGTCATAAACAGCGTTTATGGTCAAACTAATAGATATAACAATAACAGCGGCAAAGATAATACCGAAAAAGGTACGCAATTCTTCACTCTTTAATGCTTGTTTAATATTTCCGATTAGGATAAGATAATAAAGATTAAAACTTATACTAAACAATAGCATATATACTGTGATAACAGTATCCACAGCAACGCTGCCAAATGCCCCTACACTTTCGTTCATATTAGAAAATCCGCCGGTACCCGCTGTACCGAAAGCATGAATAACGCTATCGAAAAAATTCATGCCGCAAAGAAGTAATGCAAAAATTTCCGATAAGGTAAGTACAATGTATATCCCATAAAGAATTCGTGCGGTAAACTTTAACTTAGACACCAATTTACCGACTTGCGGGCCCGGACTTTCAGCTCTAAAAAGATGGATAATCTTTGCGTCAGACTTTGGAATAATCGCAATAACAAAGACCAACACGCCCATGCCGCCAATCCAATGCGTAAGACTGCGCCAGAACAACAGGCTTTTGGGGAGAGCTTCTACATTTGTAAGAATAGATGCGCCCGTCGTGGTAAATCCAGATATTGTTTCGAACAAGCTGTCTATAAAATGAGGAATATGCCCGCTGATAAAAAAAGGTAAACTTCCGAAAACAGACATAAGAAGCCACGATAACGCAACAATAATGAACCCGTCACTTGCCTTAAAATCTTTGTTTTTTGGTTTTTTGATGACAAAGGGGACGCCAACGGCAACCAATGCCGCAATCGTAACGCCGAAAGCCAATATGGTGTTATCACCATAAACTATCGCTAGTATAAAAGGTATACATAACAATATCGACTCTACTATCGCTATTTGCCCCAAAATATAGCCGGTCATTCTGTAATTCATTTTTTCTTCCTATCTCTCAATAGCTCCCGCTTGCACCGTTCTAAATTTTCAAAAAGAGCGCTGCTATTGTCCTCGAAAGTACGATATACTAAGGCCCCTATTGTAATATGTCGTTTAAGTCGTTTAAAAACTCATTGGTGGTAACGATTATCACATTGTCGCCTATCTCGATGGTTTCATCCCCGTCGGGAGTAATCATTTGACCATTTCTCATAATACAAGAAATCAGCAAATTGTTCTTTAATTTTAGTGTTTTTATGGGAACGGAGGACGCTCGGAAGGTGTCTGTAACAATAAACTCTAAAGCTTCGGCTTTCTCGTTAATTATTTTATAAAGATTAAGAACAGTACTCCCCATCGAGTTTTGTTTTCCTCTCACATACCTCACTATAATATTCGACATCAGCAATCTGGGAGAAATAATGCTTTCTATTCCGCTTTCTTTCAGCATGGAATAATAGGAAAAACGGTTGATTTTCGTAACAATCTTTTTGATTTTTTTGCTGCTTGCAAATAACGAAATCATTATGTTTTCTTCATCGGAGCTCGTTAGAATAATAAGCGCATCGGTGCGCATCAAACCTTCATCAATGAGAATATCTCTGTCCGAGCCGTCCCCTACAATTATTTCTGTCTTATTGAGTTGCTCACTCAGCTCTTGACACTTTCGTTCATTTTTTTCGATAATTTTTACGGAAATCCCTACCTTTTCTAATTGTTTTGCCAAATAAAAAGAAATTTTACCTCCGCCTACAATCATAACATTTTTTACGATACTCTTAAAAATACCTAATTTTTTTAAGACAATGTAAGTATCTTTTGCCGTTGCGGTGATAAATATCTTATCATTTGCTTTTAGAACAAAGTTTCCGTTGGGAATAAAAACATCCTCATCCCTTTCTACGGCGCTAATTAACATTTTTAGCTGTAATTTTGCAGGAATTTGGGAAATAGCCATGTCGATAAGAGGGTTTGTTTCACACAATTTGAATTCAACAAGTTCTACTTTCCCATTGGAAAATGGATCGATTTTTATGGTTCCGGGAGACCTGAGAATACGGAATATCTCCATCGCCGCTTCATATTCGGGATTAATCATAAGATTCAGCCCCAATTCATCCCCAATGAACAGCGTAAAATACTCGGGATTTCTTATTCTTGCTATTGTGTCTGCGTTACCAAGTTTTTTAGCAACCATACAACACAATATGTTTAGTTCGTCGGAATGGGTGCTTGCTATCATTAAATCGCATAAGTCCACTTTGGCTTCTTTTTGCACATTGTGATCCGCGCCGTTTCCGAGCACACCCATCGCATCAAAGCCATTGATAGTCTTTTCGATGACTTTTTTATTGATATCTATTACGATAATATCGTGTCCCTCTTTAGAAAGCTGTTCTACTAAGGTATTGCCGACTTTACCGACTCCGATAATTACGATTCGCATAAGCTCCATCCAAAAATTAGTTCGGTTAATTATAGCATATCCATTTTTGAAATTCAAACCGTTATAAATAATAAAAGAAGATAGACAATCTCTATCCAAAAACTATTAAATATTGCCAATAACTACTTCACTGCTGTTATATCAACTGCTTTTTGAGTTGTTTTAATACTTTGGTTTCGATTCGCGAGATTTGCACTTGACTTACGCCCATTTCACGCGCGATTTCGCTCTGGGTCATATCTCTAAAATAGCGTAATATAATAATCTTTTTTTCTTTGGGCGGAAGGGTAGATATTAGGTCACGCAGTAGCATTTTGTCTATGACTTCTTCGGGGGTGCCCTTTGCGACTATCTTATCCGCAAGCGATAACCCCTCTTCTTCGCTTTCGGCATAAATAGATATGGGATAGCGCGCGCTGTCCATAAGAAAAATAATATCCGCGGGGTTCGTGTGGAATTCCTCGCACAACACTTCGATGCTCGGGTCTTTTTCTTCGCGGTGACGGTATTCTTCGATAAAACGGTTAAGCTTTTGCGTTTCGGCTTTAATTGATCGACTCACTTTAATTGCGCCGTCGTCGCGGATAAATCTTTTGATTTCACCCGCAATCATCGGCACCGCATAGGTTGAAAATCTTACGCCGTAATCCGCGTCGAAGTTATTGATCGCCTTGATTAAGCCCAATGTGCCCAATTGAATCAGGTCTTCGTATTCGATTTGTTTGTTTCTATAACGGCGAACAATGCTTTTAATAAGAGGAAGATTGTTTTCGATTAGAATAACCTTCGCTTCCTCACTGCCTGCCTGCGCCTCTTTTATCTTTTGAAGAGTTACATCACTCTCCAGCATCGCGCACCTCAGCCAATCACTTTGGACATCACAACGGTGGTTCCTTCGCCGACAACGGATTGTACTTGAAGAGTACTCATAAAGGTTCCCATAATCGTAAAGCCCAAACCGCTGCGCTCTTCTGACGGCTTCGTGGTGTAGAAATCTTTCATCGCTTCTACGATATTGGGTATGCCCACACCCGTATCCTCCACACTCACCCATAAAGTATTGCCTTCGATGCTTGCCGTTAAACGGATGTCTTTTTCCGCATCATTGTTGTAGGCGTGAACAATAGCGTTGGTAACCGCTTCCGAAACCGCCGTCTTAATATCCGAAACTTCCTCCATGGAGGGATTGAGGCGTGTCGCATACGCCGCAATAACGCTACGGGCAAAGCACTCGTTTTCGGGCAATGCTTTCACTATCAAAACTATTTTGTCCATACTATGATTACCTCTCATATTTTTGGCATAATGGAATAGATTCCGCTCACCTTAAGCACCTTGTCCACAGGCGCGGACGGACGGAATATCGCTACCGGTTTCGCCATACTTTTGGCGGTTTTATAACGACCTAGAAGTAATCCCACCCCCGTACTATCCATAAATTGTAAATCCGAAAAATCAAAAACAACCATCTCGTATCCGCCTCCTCTAATCACCTTATCCAGTCTTTCTTTTATCGTAGTTGCGACGGAGTGATCCAGTTCTCCTCCTATTTTTATATTCAGTACACCTTTGGAAACTTCGTAATGTATCATAAGCGCTCCCGAGTTCGCGAAATCAACCTGTATCGCGGCTACTTTTTAATTGTATAAAAATCAAGAGTAAAGAAATTCTATTATCTTGAAGTTATATGGATATTTTTGTCGTAATCTAAAGAAAATACAAAATTTATTTATAAAACATTAAAGTGTATTTCACAAAAACGACACAATTGCGTTATAATATATAATACAGATGTAAATTGAAAGGAAAAGGTTGGTATGAGAAAATTTAGGATTGTTGTTTCATTGCTTATACTGGTAGGATTGCTGGGCATATTGCTTACCGGCTGCAACTTGGCCTCGTTTGTAAATGACGGTACTTTGGGCCGAATTACCGACGGCGGTAGTATTACAGACCCAAATAATAATACCGATGACCCCGGCGGAAGCAGTAACTTAGGCGGCACTCTTAATGGTGCCGACAACTTAGCCGACTTTACGCTGGAAGCGACTCTACCCGCGACCAATGATACCCGCACCTTACCCGACATTATAGAAGATGTACAAGACAGCGTGGTGGTTATCAATGTCACAATGTCAAACGGAACAAGCGCGGGAAGCGGAGTAATTATCGCAAAATCGGCTTCAGAAGGCTATAGCTATCTGATGACTTGTTTGCATGTCGTAGAAGGCCATACCGAAATCGAAATCATTCTTACCAACGGAAAAAAATATAACGCAGAGTTTGTTGGCGGCGTCCCCGACAGCGATATCGCGCTTCTCCGTATGAATATTGTCGAAGGGATTACCATTGCCGAAATCCGTGATGTCGAAGCAAAGCCTGTAAGAATCGGCGAAGATGCTATTGCGATAGGCAACCCCCTAGGGACTTTGGGCGGTACAGTAACCAAGGGTATCATTTCGGCAATTACACGCGAAATCAATATAGACGGATCTGTCATGACTTTGCTCCAAACCGATGCTGCCGTTAACAGCGGCAACTCGGGCGGCGCTTTGTTCGATGCAAGCGGACTACTGATGGGCATTGTAAACGCAAAATCTGTCGGCACTTCAGTAGAAGGATTGGGGTTTGCAATCCCCATTGAGACCGCAGTCGAACTGGCGCAACAGCTTTTGGATACCAGAGGCAATACCGAGTATAACGGTCTAGGGTATATCCCCGGCAAAAAAATGCTGGGTATTACCACGGTTTCCGGTAATTTCGATTTAGGCGGTACCGATTATTACGCTTCTCAAGTTACCCAAATGAATCTCTACGGCAGCGCCGTTGCAAGCGGTCTGACGGTAGATGATTATATCATCGAGGCAGACGGCGAAGCTCTTAGTGAATCGCGCACACTTGGCGACATACTGGGAGGCAAAAACATTGGTGATACGCTTACGCTTACGGTGTTGCGTCGGGAGGCCTACTCACAAGGCTGGCTCACTCAATATAGATACAACGAACATACCATAACGATTACCTTGCGTCAGTATGTGTATGGA
>JAQVTZ010000043.1 GCA_028699795.1 Clostridia bacterium
GGCAGCTTTTACCCTAAGGTAACAAGCAACTTGAGGATTGCCGAGGTCTCCTACCGCAAACTGGTAGACACGATCGGGTTGTACCGTCCAATTCTTGATGCCTTCCCACCCCAGTTTATTGGCAGTAGAAAGCGCTGTGGTAATCATATAAAGAGATAACTTTACTTTCAGGTACTTTTGAGCATCTGTTTTTAGCTTAGCCGAGGGCAACATCAGTTTGAGTTTCATGAGCGCCATAAGCGTGTTGAGCGTAAGAGAGGGATTGGAAACCAAACTCTTTAACAAAGAGCCGATATCGGGTATGGCAGGACCGCCCTTAAACATGAGCACCATTTTTTGTACCGTAGAGAAAGTAAACTCTATATCGGGCTTTTCGGCATATTCGCCTTGTACGGCCTTGAGGTCTAGATTGTCGATAACCAGATGGCAAACCAAATCCCCGGCTTCGTCTTTTGCCCGAAACTGTACTACCGCTTTGACACCTTCCCATTTTTTGCGGGACGCTTCATCTTCTTTGATGACGACTTTCAGCACGGGAAACGCGGCAATGTAGAACAATTTTGCAGTCAATATATCTTGTTGAGATGCTTTCATCATTTTACTCCTTTTGGGGTTTGGAGCTTAGACTTCGTCAGACCAATCTTCGTCGGCCTCGAACTCCCTGCCCATAATTTCGCGAACACTCTCGGCGATGCCCGAAGAATCCATTCTGTAATGGGAATACAAGTCTTCGGGATAACCCACGACAGAGAATTCGTCCTGAAGTCCCATTTTGGTAAAGGCGCAACCCTTTCCGCTTTCGGCGATAACAGCCGCCACCGAGTCTCCCAAACCTCCTATTACATTATGTTCTTCTAGTGTTACGATACGGCGAGTCTCTTTTACCGCTTTCATGATGATTTCTTTATCGATGGGCTTAATGGTATGGATATTGATGACGCGCGCCGATATCCCGTCTACATTTTTCAGTTCTTCTGCCGCAAACTTCGCTTGAAGCACGCCGATACCGCAAGTAATAATGGTAACATCGGTGCCATCGTTTACTAATTCGCCTTTGCCAATTTCGAAGTTGAAGTTGTCATCTTGGTGGAAAGGAGGTTCAAACCCGCGACCTACGCGAATATAAACGGGGCCTGGGATATCGAGACAAGCCTCTACGGCTTTGCCGGTTTCGGCGCCGTCTGCGGGCACGATCACCGTCATATTGGGGAAAGCCTTCATAATGGCGATATCTTCGGTACAATGGTGGGTTGTCCCTGCCTGTCCGAAAGAAAGACCGCCATGTGTGGCAATAATTTTTACGGGTAAATTTTGGTAACAGATATCGGTACGCACTTGCTCTACGCCTCGAAGCGCGGCAAATACGGCAAAAGTAGAAGCAAAGGGGATAAATCCGACTTTGGCAAGCCCTGCCGCCACACCGAAAAGATTTTGTTCGGCAATGCCCACATTAAACATTCTGTCGGGAAACTCTTTGCCAAATATGCCAATATTGGTGGATTTTTCGAGGTCGGCCGTGACACCTACTATCTTATCGTTTTTGGAAGCCAACTCCCTCAGCACGCGTCCGTATATTTCTTTGGCGGACATTGTATTCGCGTCATACACATTCCAGGTAGTACCTGTTGTAGATTTTGCTGCCATAGTTATTAAACCTCCTTACGAATTCGCTATATCTTGCTTTGCCTCTTCGGCCTTCGCGCTGTCAAAAGCGCCGTAATGGCTGCGGACATCGTTTTCTAAGAATTTGACACCCTTGCCTTTTACTGTTTTTGCTATGATAACCGTGGGTTTCCCGCTGTTCGCGGCCCATGCCTTATCTAATGCGGCGCAAAGCTCTTCCATGTTATGTCCGTCGCACTCGATCACATCCCAATTAAAAGCTTTCCATTTGTCTGCAAAGGGCTCCAAACTCATGACATCTTCGGTAAAGCCGTCTATCATTAGCTGATTGCGGTCTACGATAGCGATAAGGTTATCTGTTTTATAATGAGCGGCCGCCATCATTGCTTCGTAATTGCTGCCCTCGTCACATTCGCCGTCCCCCAAAAGAACAACTGTTTTAAAAGGCTTCTTAAGCAATCTTGCGCCCAGCGCCATCCCAAGGCCCATAGGCAAACCGTGTCCCAAGGAGCCGGTGCTCGCATCGCAACCTTTTACTTTATGGCAGTCGGGATGCATACCGAACGGCGACATGAAATGATTGAAGTTCTTGAGGTCGTCTACGGGGAAATACCCTTTGAGGTGCAAACAGGGAATGTATCCTAAACCGGAATGTCCTTTGGACAAAATAAAACGGTCTCTGTCTTCCCAATCGGGGTTAGCAGGATCAAGATTGAGATAACGGAAATACAAAGCGGTAAGAATATCCGCCGAGCTTAACGCTCCGCCATAGTGCCCCGAGCCCGCCCATACCGTGGTATCAATTATGAGAGTACGAAGCTCTTTCGCTTTCGCTTTTAGTTCGTCTATCGAGAGCTTTGCCATATAAAACCTCCTAAAAATAGTTTCAACAATAATCCGAACACAATTAACAAAAATTGGCTCTTTTTAAATTATACAATGAATATTATTGATAGTCAATATCCAAGATGACAGGTTTTTGGCGAAAAAGGCTGTTCGCAACAAAAAATTTGCTTGAAAAAGCCTCTCGGAAAAGAAATTTCCGAGAGGCATATGCGATGTGATATTTTGCACCTCTATTTCTTAAACAACAGGGTTTTAATCTCAAACGGGACGAACTTCAGTGCGTCGGGGGTTACTTTATCTATAATGTTTTCTAGCATATCGGTTTCGTATGCCTCTTGATAGGATTCGCTTAAATTCATCTTCGCTTGCGTTTCTTGTCCGCAACTTTCATAAAGCCTTACCACAACCCCTTGTCCGCTTTCGGCAGCCTTAACGGTTTCCACTACGATATTGCTTTGGTCAACCGTTGCAAAGGAAGGCAGCTTGACACTCTTGTCGCATATGATAAGCGGATTATTGAGACTGTAAGAGAGTTTGACGGTGTCGGCGTCGCAATAGTCGCCCGCATGCGGATACAGCGAATATTTAATGGTGTGCGTGCCCTTGTCTGCGTCTTTGGCGGGATACATCGGGCTTCTTAAAAGATTCATGGAGATGAGCCCCTCTTTTACCCTCCAGCCGTATTTGGATTCGCTCAAAACGGAAATCCCATAGCCACCTTCGCTCATATCAATCCACTTATGGGCGCAAATTTCGAATTGCGCTTTATCTTTTTTGGTACGATTGCCTGTCGAACGCTTGAGGTTCCCCATTTGAATTTCGCAAGTGACTTCTTCTGCAAACACCGTGGGGCGGAAGTCCGCGCGCAACATGCGGTGTGTCTCCTGCCAATCGACGGTCGTTACAAAGTCCACTGTCGGTTTGCCTTCGGTAAGAATTACTTTTTGGGTAATCGAAGACTTGTTGTATTTATAAATATTTTCGCGTACGGCAAAGCCCGCGTCTACCTTAAAGCTCGAATCCAGCAGTTTGAATTCGTGCGGGCGTTTTTTGGTATAGTTGAAATCGATATCCCATGCGTCGTAGAACATCCGCTTATCTTTATAAACATTAAGTTTGTTGAGGTAATCGCCGCAAAACTCTTTATTGAGCGTTTTGCTGTACATACTCGCAATATTACCTCTGGTATCGAACTTAATGAGCAAGCAGTCGCTCTCTAAAGTATCATCCGTTGCCTTCATCATGCCCTTATTTTTGTAAGGAACAAGCTCTGCGGCGCCATAAGGCGGCACAACAGCTTCGTAAACACTATCCTCTTTTTTGACCAGTTCGCGTTGTGTAAAAGGTGTGCAGTTTATAGCAGTTGCTTGCTTTCCGTCTGCAAGGCAAGACAGGGCTTTGGCTTCCAACTCGTTCAGTTCGGCTAACATTTTTTGATATCTCTCGGTGGTTTCTTCGTACACTCTTGCGATAGAGGAGCCGGGGATAATATCGTGGAACTGGTATAGAAGCACTTCTTTCCAAATTCTTTCCAAGGCCTCTGCAGGATAAGGACAGCCGTATTTTGCGGCCGCTACCGACAGATATTCAACATTGTGCAACTTAAATTCGATATGCCTGTTGAACTTTTTGTTGTTGGATTGCGTTGTATAGGTTCCTTGATGCTTTTCGAGATACAATTCACCTTTGAGTCTGTCCATTTGGTCGCGGAATTTCGAAAGGTCTTCAAAAACTCTTTGAGCGGGCGCCATAATCATTTTGGGCAACCCTTTTACATCATTTTGGCGCGACATCATCTCGACATGTCCCGCACTTGGACCGCCGCCGCCGTCCCCGATTCCGTACAACATGGAGAAAACATTAAACTTGTTTTTTTCGGGGTAACTGTTGAGCGCAATCATATTGGTAATGGGCGAGGCAAACCCGTTATAATTGTCCTCAGGCGGCATATGCACCAATACATCGCTGCCGTCTATTCCCTCCCAAATAAAGGACCTATACGGAAATTTATTATGCTCGTTCCAGCTCAATTTTGTAGTAAGAAAATAGTCCATCCCGCTCTTTTTCAGGATTTGGGGAAGATTGCCGCTGAAACCGAACACATCGGGCAACCAGCAAAAATTGACCTCCTTGCCAAACTTCTCTCTCCAATATTTTTTGCCGTAAAGATTTTGCCTGATAAGGGATTCGCCCGAGGTCAGATTGGTATCACATTCGACCCACATGCCTCCCTGAAGCTCAATTTTTCCGTTATCGACCGCTTCTTTAATGCGAGCAAACAGCGAGGGATGATTTTCTTCCATCCATTGAAATTGCTGCGGTTGACTTGCACCAAAGACATAACCGTCAAACTTCTCAATATTGCGTATTTGGTTTACAAAGGTTCTGCAAGCTTTGCGCTTGGTTTCTCTTATGGGCCACAGCCATGCAAGGTCGAGGTGGGCATGCCCTGTTGCATAAGAATAATACGGAATGTCTTCGCCGTTGCGCAACTCCTCTTTAATCATTTGACGCGCCTTGGTGATGGCTTCTGTAGAAGCGGACTTTGCGGTCTTAAACGCTTCGTGCAGCACTTTTTTTATTCTTGTATATTTGGGGTCGGTCTTTTTGTAATTCGTGCGGTGCATGGCAAGTACCGCGTAGTCATAAAATAAATCGGACATGTCGTCGCGGATCACAATAATGTCTTCTTGTCTGAAAACCGCTTTTTGGTACCAAGAGGTGGGTTGGTGGTTGCTGCCACCCTCTATCCAAATATCGATTTCTTCGCCGCCTTCGGCGGATTTTGCTACTTCAATTATCTTTTTGCCTCTGCCAAGGTGCAAACTTTCGAGCACATGTACATTGGTAAGACCTACCACAGGATTGCCGTCTTTGTCGAACATACAGCCCTCGCCGCTTAAATTGATCATTAAAGCGACATGCTTGCCTTTGGCGGTCTCGGGTACTTTTCCTTTAAAATGAAACCAACTGCACCCGTATGGTTCGTTGCACCAAACACTCCCTACGGAGATTGGTTTGGTCGGGCGTGTTAACCGCTCTTCGAAAGGAATCGGCTCTTGATCATACATAAACTCGGCTTCCATGGCGCCTATCTTTGTGATTGCCTTATTCTTGATCCAATTCATTCTGCCTAAATCTTTTACAAGCCGAAAATATTTCAAATATTTTTTTACTTCCATTATGTCTCCTTGTACGCTATCCGTCTACAATAATTTGCATATAATTTTATTTTTATTAAATTATCCGATAATAAGTATAATATATAGAAGATTTTTTTGCAACTTTATTTTGTTGATACACTTTCTATCATCATTTTAAGGCAATGCATTGTCAAAAACACACGATTTATCATATAATTTGTTGTATTATCAAGTTTTATCTGTTATAATTTTAAAAAAAGATGAGGAGAATAGCCAATGGATTTCAAGAAATATGCTTCCGAAACGATGGAGTTTATTAAAGATGTCGAAGCAGACGGTTGTAGATTCCCGGGGAGTCCCGAAGAAAAAGCGGCAGCTGTCAAGATTCAAAAGGCCCTAAAAAGCAAAACCGATATCAAGTCGCGCACCGAAAAATTTGTGTTCGCCCCTAACGCTAGTATTGGCGCGATAGACAGGCTGGGCTGGTTTGCGCTTGCGATGCTTGTTTTATATTATCTCGGTTCAGGAACAACAATGCTTGCATTATTCGGATATGCGGGGATGCTCGCCTTCACCGTGATTCAAATAATTATGTATAAGGGATGGTTTGATTTTGCTTTCAAACAAGAATGTGCCCAAAACATCATAACGGAATTGCCTCCAGCAAGCGGCAAAACAGATTATACCATCTATCTCGGCGCGCATTATGACAGCAGTTGGTGCTGGAAGCTTGCCGTAAGAAATCCGAAAACAGCCCTTCCCAAAGTCGCTTACGGCGTTGTCGGCGTGCTTTTTATGATTGCGCTGTCCATCGTCAAACTATGCGGAGCCTCAGGGCTGATTCCTTTCAAAAATCCCGCTGATATTTCTGTTTATAACTTTTTTATCCTTTTTGTCCCCATTTTGTTTATCCCGGGGTTCTTCTTTATTACTCAATTTATTTCCCGAGACAAAACAATCGGTTCTCCCGGCGCAATGGATAACCTCTCGGGCGTCGGAATCAATATGATGCTGATGAAATATTATAAAGAAAATCCCGAAATGCTTCCCAACAACTGCAAATTGGTCAACTTGTGTTTTGCCGCGGAAGAGGCAGGCTTAAAAGGGAGCAGCGCTTATATTAAAGCGCACAAAGACGAGATAACCGCAGGCAAGTCTTACCTTATCAATGTAGATTCTATCGCGGATGCCGACCACTTCGAGATCATCAAAGGCGACGCTTGGCAAGGCACCAAATTCGACGCCAATCTTATTTCGCTCGGGCTGGAAGCGATGCGCGATGCGGGCGTAAGCAATCCCAAAACCATTGTTAATCCCGTAGGCGGATGCGACAGCACACCCTTTTGCAAAGCGGGTATCCCTACCATCACCATAGCCGCCCAAAACCCCCGCTGTACAGATTATTATCACACTTGCAACGATATAAGCGATCGCTTTACCCAAGACACGCTAGAAACAGGCCTAAAAACCGTCTGCAATCTGATACAAAAAATTGGAGAGCAACAGAATAAATAGCGATATACTTACATAACAAAAAACGGGGTTGTCTTGTGAAAGACAGCCCCGTTTCTGTTATTTGGGCACCTCTATTTTGCCCCCGCTTGCCGTTTTGGTGTTATTGATATCGTTGCGCTCTGTTCTTGATACGCATTCTCTTTAGAAGTTGCTGGGGGTTGCCACCCATATAATTTTGGCATTGGCGCCGCCACTATTTTTTATCTTATGCTCGTTGCCGCCGTCGATATAAAATGCATCTCCTTTTTTGGCTTGTTGTGACACTCCGTCTGCGGTTATAATTTCAATTTTGCCTTCCAATACATACCCAAACTCCTCCCCCTCGAACGGATACCTTATATAGGACTCGCCATCAGGAGGCAAAATGAGAATCGTCGGTTCCATTTCGTTTTTTTGCGAATTGGGAATGAGCCAAATCGTTTTGCCGTCTCCGCAATCGGACTCAAAGAAGTCTTTCTTGGTAAATACAATCTTCTCTTTTTGGTTTTTTTCGGTAAAAAAAGACTGGGGCGTAGTACCCAGCACATTAAGAATATCAATGAGTGTTGCGATAGAAGGACTGGCAATATCGTTTTCTAACTGGCTGATATAGCCTTTGGTGAGCTCGCAACGGCTTGCAAGCTCTTCTTGGGTAAGCCCTCTTTGCAATCTTAAAGATTTCATTCTTGAACCGATATCCATAGCCCTCTCCCGACAAATAAATTATGCAGCATTATTATATAAAAAATAATTAGTGCTGTCAAACATTTTGATTACCATAATTAAACTTCATTTTAGTAAAGAAAAGAGTCCGCACCATACAAGTGCGAACTCTTTATCATGTTTAGGAATACAAAAACTACTTCATTATTTGGCAATTATACTATATTTAGATATCTTAAATAGAGAGGATACCTGTATATTGTTTCACTACGCAGTCTTAATGATAACCAAGACCCGGTCCAATAATAATTTGTCGCAGTTTCCCTTCCACTCAAACTATGAAGATCGGTGGTATCGCACTGTCTGACAAAATATTGAGTGCTGCCGGAACTACTGGTTATCGCATAATGAATTTTGCCTGTACGGTAATCTCTACCGTTTACTCCGCGTTTATCGTTTGTTGTCCACTGAGATGTAGCGTATATGACCCAGTTGGTAAACACGCTGCCTATGCCGACAACCGTTAATCTTAATCTGTTTCCTGAACCACTGGAATAGACACCACCGCTTGTATTATATCCATAAATATCTCCTAAATAATTATATGAGGTACTCCCATTGGTAGACGCGCTGCCGTTGTCCACCGCAACACAAGCATAAATCAGCGCGCTGCTATTTGTTATACTGTTGCCTGTAGACGATGAGTTGCCGCTATTGTTATAACCCGCTAATATCCCATTATAAGTATAGTTGTTTGTATCGTTTCTTGCCCAACGGTTGATAAGCATTTTGGCACCTGTTGCAACACAAGAAACAATCTTCCCGCCGGAGCCGTTATAGCCCGCAAAGCCACCTAAATAGATATAACCTCCATCCGAAACAGGGGTAACTACTGAGGGATTCACACCGCTTGTTTGGAAGGGGGAAGGACTGTATGTATGGGATTTAATCGCATAGTTGCAGTTAGTAAAGTTCATGGTATTATTTGCTGCGCCGTTGATGTTCGCATTTCTGATTTCGCCGATATTATAGCCTACAATTGCGCCGTAAGTGCCGCCGGAGTTTGCCATATTTTTCTCGGTTGTAATGTATACGCTGGCGCTATCGCAATCATCAACCCTACCGGTATTTACGCCTACGATGCCTCCACAGAACGCTCCTACCATTTTAATACTAGGTAAATTGTTTATATTACAATTTTTTAAGGTGCCCAGATTGATACCCGCAATCAGACCTCCGCCTGCTGTACCATACTTGGATAATGTGGAGGAGTTAAAAGTGGTGAATGTACCCGAATAAAAGGTCATCGCGGTACTCTCGCTCTTGATACTACAGTCTTCTACACCACGATTTGCGCCGTTATAGCCTACAATGCCGCCGATTGCCTGATACGAAATATCTGCGACTCTGGGTAAATATGTTTGGCAATTGTCAATTGCCGTAGAGGTATCACCGTCTACCTTGCCTGCAATAGCGCCAATGTATCTTTTTGCCGTCAGCTGCAAAATACCGTCAATATTAATATTACGCACCAATGAGGTGTTGTTGAGCGCGCCCGCAATTCCGCCTACAATGCCTATTGAATCTTCTACTGCTTGTACGCCCATTTGACAAGTTATAATACAGTCTTGAATGATCGTATTACCGGTCGCTCGGCCCACTATTCCGCCTACGGTACTTCTGCCGACGATACTAATTCGACCTGTCGATGTTGTAATATCTTCTATAAGGCTATTATTTGCTGTCCCCACAAGATATCCCGCAATAGAAGAACTGTTGGCCGTAAGAGATATTGTATGTGAATACCCTATTTTTATATTGCGAATTGTTGCAGCATCGGTTTGTCTGAAAATACCGAAGTTTGGTATTGCTCCAATACCCACATTCTCTCCGAAGTACAAGTTTTTTCCGTTTCCGTCAAAGATACCGTCGAAGGGTATGTCTTTACCGATTCCGTTATAAGGGCTGGCTCCCGTAAAGAGGGAAGTCACATCGATGCTGTTATTGAGCATAAAGTAAACACCCGCCGCTGTATTGCCGCGGCTTGCGATAAAGGTGTCGATAGATTTGAGATGATTGACTGTACTTATCTTATAGGGAGTTGCCAAAGTGCCGTTTCCGTAAGTTGTTCCGTCTACATAGAAGGGCATATCCATTTTGGACATACCGTCCGAGCCTCCCGCGGTTGTATTATAATAAGTAAACGACTGGAGTTTGGCGTATGTCCCGCCTATCACGGCCCCGCTGAAGTTAATGTTAAACGAAGAAACCGAAATTGGCGTAAACGCATAAGCGCCGTCCATTTGTGGCAACTTGTTTTTGAATATACCGTCATAGGTAGAACTTGCCTCTTTTTTGATGGGAATATCCGAAATCAAAACATAACCGGTTCTGCTGTCTTCATCAATCGGACCGTTATCAATTACCAAGTTTTCGTTCCAGTTATTGTTGGTTGCGTTTGCCACCATGGCATCGTAAAATTGCGTGGGCAATACCACCGCGGATTCGGGATAAATATTGTCTATTTGCAACTTCCCGTAACTTCTGAACACCAGTTCTATGGTTTTGCTTTGGTTGGCGGTGACAATCAGTGTGGCATCATCTAATACGGTTGTAGAAGACTCGCCTTTTACGGGCATATTTTCGCTTCTGGACGCTTCTATCGTATCGGACCAGTTTTGTGTCACGCCTTCTACAATAACATTGGTACTATAGTATCTGTCGTAATCGGAATTAAAGCCCGTCCCTGTAAACGACATCATAAACTTGGCCATTTCGCCTGCTTGCATTATCAAAGATTGGGAGCGACCCATCGCCTGTGTGGGCGTTGTATTGTAAACATACAAACCGTTTTCTAACCTTGCCACACCATAATAATCTAGGTTGGGCGCGCTGTCGGTCATATGCGCAGTGCTGCCGGAATCGTTATAAACTTTTACGGTAATATTCCAAATTCTGATGTAAACGGCTTTTACCACGGTATCCTTAGTAAGTCTAACCCTGAGGTCTCCGCCGTAACTTCCTTCTTGATAATTGATTAGCTGATAATCGCGTGTAGCGGTCATCTCACCGCTTGCGTCCGCATGCGTCACCAAAATATAATCGTTTTCGAGCCCGGTGGCGGAATAATACCAACCCAAAAATCTGAAACCGCTCCTGGAGCCTGGTTTGAGCGTAACGATATCATAGAAGTTGTAAGTGCCGAACGTATTGCCGCTGTCTTCTATAGAGGCGGGCCCGTAAACTGCCGCTTCTTCATTCGGTATCCCATAGGCCTCGGTATAAACAACTTTTTGGATATTGATATTTTCTTTACGCTGGAACAACGGTCTTATTTTAATTGTGAATATCGGCTCGGTGCCAGTAAACTCGTTGTCCTCGTTGTACATAGAGACATCTATGGGAGACATCGTGTGATTGATATAAGAATTTTGTATTAAACTTGCTACGGAAAATTGGTAAGTAACATTAGTCGGTTTGTTTTGGTCCGCAAGATCGGTATCGGGCAAAGTCTGCCAAGACCAACCCTCTCCGTCGTAAGCATAATACTGCCACTCTAAAAAGTTGAAGCCTTCTGCGTTGGGGTTATCATCCAAACTCCTGTACCAATTGACCAGAATATAATTATCCGCCCATATGTTATAAGAACTTGTAGGTTGCAAACCGTCGATATTTAATGTAGAAATATCATTGATTTTGGCATACATTTGTATGGTTTTGTCCGTATGCGTTTCGACCGAAGCGTTTATATAATCGGTTTCTGTATAATATATAGG
>JAQVTZ010000217.1 GCA_028699795.1 Clostridia bacterium
GATCTCGCACTTTTTCTAGACTACCAAGTGCCGAAGGAGGCATCCGTATCTTAAAATTGGCGCGTTATATCGTGCAAAACTCTATGGAAACTTTAGATTTTAACAGAGTTCGTCTTGCTATCGATACTGCCAATAAAGAAGTCGCTTTGACCTACGCCGAAATAGTATCGTTAAAATCCGCAATAGGCTACGCTTTGGTAGAGTTTATTTATGTCTTATCCAAACGGCTTTTGCATTTCAACCGTATGCGAACATTGGGAAATCACCGTTATGTATACAAAAGGTTTTTAAAAAGCGACATTTATTTGCATTTTGCCTTAAATGGTCCCGTGAGTAATATTATTGTATCAGAGTTGGAAAAGCTGGGGATATTGCAAGAAAATATCAGCTTGAACTATGCCAAATCCGTTGTCGAAACAACGAGAATGGCAAAGTTTTTGTTCGATGGGATACGCAATATCGGTAGTATTATGAGCGGAGAAGATACGCTATCGTTGTTGACAATCCACCGTATTCTTTGTGCCCAAGGGACATACAAGAACATGTCTTATGAAACGCGGGACCTTGTTCTGTCTTATATTGCCGAAATAGGGGAACGCATCAATATTAGCGAACCGCTTATCGCCTCGAAACTAATAAACTTTGCTTCATATAACGACATGGATATTTGTACTATCCTTTTCGATTATCGCAAAAACCTTGAAAGGTATATAAAAGATAATTATTATCTTAGAAAAGTAAAAGAGCGCAAAAGTGTAACGAAGCAATACATTTATATTCTTTTTATCCTTGCGGTTGCTTTGGGACTGTCGATAGGGAGTTATTTTTTGTTTTACAGTATCGCGCTTTCCGTTCTTCTTTTTGTACCGTTTTTATTGCTTTCGCAAGGTTTTATTCACTTCATGCTGCAAATTGCAGTACCTACGAGACCTTTGCCGCAAATGGACTATAAAAGCGTGCCCGCCGAGCATGCTACACTTGTCGCCGTATCCGAGTTTATAACAAACATGGACCAAATGAAGCAAGCGATACGCAACATCAAGGTGTTGAGAGCCGGCAATCCCGACAAAAACATTTTTATCGCCCTGCTCGCGGATTTAAAATCTTCGGACTCTTTGGAGGATGACAACGATTCCGCTCTTCTTGCAATCGCAAAAGAAGTCGAAAAAGAAGAAAATTTAATTGTTTTTGTACGCAAACGCACGAGGATAGGCAAAAGGTATCAGGCATATGAGCGTAAACGGGGCGCTGTTATGGCGTTGGTCAGGTTGTTGGTTACGGGCAACAGAGACGATTTTACTTATATATCCGCATATCACATTCCCAACTTCGAATATGTGGTGGCGCTGGATGCCGATAACAAGGTGCCGGTAGGCGGAATAAAAGAAATGGTCAATATTATCGCGCACCCCGCGAACAAAAAGTTTGACTTGATCGCCGCCCGCAGCAAATATAACCTTTACAGTATTCACACGCCTTTTTCTAAGAGGTTTATAAAAGAAAGCGCTTTTGTCCATTATCCCAACTACAGTTCGTTGTTCTATAGTTGTTTTGGAATGGATATCTTTTGCGGCAAAGGCATTTTTCGTTTGAAATCTTTTTATAACAAACTGGATGGTATATTCCCCGAGAACAAACTTCTTTCTCATGATATCTTAGAGGGGGCGGTACTCTCGACGGCATCGGGGTTTGTGGTATATGAGGACGCGCCCAAAAATTTCGTATCGGACAGAGAGCGCAAAAAGCGTTGGCAAAGAGGGGATATTCAGTTTTTACCGTTTTTGGGGAAGTATTGGAAAAACAGAGACGGAGAGCATTATGACTCTGATATCGCGCCTGTTTATAAATTCCTCATGGCGTCCAATTTTTTGTCGATACTTTCCCCCATTTTATTGCTTATTGCAGGAATTTTTACAATTATATTGACAAGGTTGTGGCCATTATTTCTATTTTCAGCATTGGCCCCGTTTGCACTGGAACTTTTAGCGGTTATCCGCAATGCCATAATACAACGCTATCGTCCTATTTATTTATTAAGCGATGTCGTTACGGGCATTTTGGATTTTGTTATTGAGTTGGGGCTATTGCCGTATTATGCTTACTCTAATACCAAAGTTCTCGCGACCACTCTTTGGAAAATGGCGACAAAAGGCAATCTGTTGGAATGGAAGACTTATTACCAAAGTCAAACTCAAGGCGGAAAGTTTACCAAAGAAATTGCTCCGTCTATGGTGATATTGCCTATCGCAGGTATTGCGTTGGCAACGAGTGGCATCTTTAGCTTGCCCTTGTTACTTTTTGCGGCATTTACTTATCTGGTGAATTTAGGTATCTATCTTAGCGGATTCAGAATCCCAAAAAAACGAAAGCATATCGATACTATCTTAAACTATGCCGAGAAGACATACGCTTATTTTAAATATATGCGCAAAGAAAACGGTCTTATTTCGGACAATCTGCAAATCAAACCTTATAAAGGAATGTCTCTTACGACTTCGCCTACCAATTTAGGAATGCAAATGATTGCTGAAATCTCGGCATGTCTGTTAGGGCTAGTTTCCGAATCGGCAACGATTGCTACACTCGAACATCTTATTGATTTTATTGACAATCTGAAGAAGTGGAAGGGCAACCTTTATAATTGGTACAGAGCGGAAGACCAAACGGTATCGGTTGAGTTTGTTTCGAGTATCGACAGCGGAAATCTTATTGCGGCATTGATTACAGTGAAAGGTTTTCTGAAAGAGAAAAGGGGGTCGAAAGAACTTTTAGAACGAATCGAAAAATTGATAAATAATACCAATTTAGGTGCGCTATATGACCGCAATAAAAAACTGTTTTTTATCGGATACAAT
>JAQVTZ010000044.1 GCA_028699795.1 Clostridia bacterium
TAATGTACTCGGCGCTCATCAACCATTCTTCTATCGTATTGGCAAGGCCTCTCTTTAGCAAAATCGGTTTGCGTGTTTTGCCCAGCTCTTTTAGAAGCTCGAAATTTTGCATGTTGCGCGCACCCACTTGTATAATATCCACATCGCGGTAAAAATCGATATGGGCGATACTCATGATTTCTGTGACAATTGGCATTCCCGTTACTGCCTTGGCCTTAAGCAAAAGTTCGATACCGCCTCCCTTCAATCCTTGAAAAGAGTAGGGCGAAGTACGGGGTTTAAACGCACCGCCGCGAAGCATCGTCGCACCTGCGGCCTTTACCGCTTTCGCAATTTCGATAATTTGTTTTTCGGATTCTACTGAACACGGACCGGCAATTAATTGAAAATGTTTGCCGCCAAACTTGTGGCCGCCGACATCGACAATTGAGTCATCGGGATGAAATTTTCTGTTAGCGTTTTTGTAAGGCTCCTGAATGCGCATGACGGACTCTACAATGTCCAAAGAGCGAATCAAATCGATATCCACCTTGGTAGTGTCGCCAATAAGCCCCATAATCAGGCTGTTTTCGCCCTGACTGATATGCATTTCGAGCCCCAAACTCTTAATCCAATTCTTCAGATTATTGATCTGCTTCTCTTCTTGATCCTTTTTAATTACTACAATCATACAAAACTCCCTTTATTTATTAAGTGTTTATAAACCAATATTTTTATAACAAGTCTCCATATTTGCTTATAAAAAAACCGCCTTTTGGCGGTCTTCCTATAATTTGACGAAATCTTATATTATCTCATTACCGAAAAACCGCACATCAAGACTTAGAGCTAAAGTAAAAGTAGCCCTTAAAGTAAAAAGAATATGCGTAAACGGAATTGGAGTATCTATTCATTATTTTCCTCTTATTGGTATTATACTGCCGACAAATGGCAATGTCAACAGAAAATCATAAAAAAGATACTGTCTGTAGGTTATTGCTTGCAATTCGCCATTATTGTTTTCTCTTTTTCTGCTTTAATACGATAAAAACCACAATAATGCCTAAAACGTTAATTGAACAGATTGCGGCTAAGATAATAACATAAGCTGAGACCGCCAAAAGAGCCAATAGTCCGGATCCGTTTCCTCGGGAGCAATCCATTGTGGGATGACCAAGATCTACAGGCTGTTCGCTCGCGCAAAGCTTAAAACTTATTTGACCTATGTATTGCCCTTTCTCCTCATAACGGTAACTATTGTCTTGCTCTTGTGTTAACTCTAAAGAAGAATATAAAATATAAGAATTATCTGCCGGAGGAAACAGCGTGATTTGCGTGCCGAAATATAAACTACGCCCCTCACCATAGCCTGTAGAAATATGATATTCATAAATTGGTGGGTCATAATAACTATCATAGCTATAGCATCCAGCTTGATACTTCAGAATCAACTCGTTAAATTGCATTGACAATTCTGTATTATACACATTTAATACAAGATAAGAGGCATATGTCTTCTGCGCAAAGCTCCCTTCCAAAGCACCATAAGTGTTTCCTTTTAAAAAATCGTCCAGGCCTGTTACGCTTGCGAAAAATCTCCCTTCCGTTGCCTCGTCCCCATCGCTTCTCAGCAGAAAATCGTTTATCTTCATCTTTGTTTTTGTACAGGAAGAAAAATTGAAACCTCTTTTCAATCCCAATTTGGTATAAAGATAAGTCTCGGCATTATTAATGTCATTGCCGATGATAAACACAGAAACGGAATCGTTTGTCTCGGGTTTCTGAAAATCGACACGCATATGTACGGTATCTGTGTCCTCTTTGTAATTATAGCCACTGGAGCCGTAATAAACAATTTTGCTATCGGTATCCATATCGAACTCGAATACCATCACACTCCCGTTAGCCAAATCGTCGAGGTTAAAACTGTACAAATAACCCGTTCGTTCTCCAAAACCAGTAATTTTTTCTCTGGATAAAGCTATTGCGGACTCAATCCCATTATTTATATTAAAACTGTCACGTGGTACATATATCATTTCGGAAGTTAACGATTCTCCGTTGCATTCCAGCGTAATTGCATCCCCCACGGCTTCACCGTTATAATATAAACCAATCGGATAAGTTTGCGCTGAGGCACGATTAAAAAAGGTATATGCCGCGCTAACCTGAGCCAAAGGCTCGTCAGAACCCGCATCACTTTCGCCTGTGGAAAAATCTATAACACATTCCGCTTTTGAAATTCGGGTTATAGCGGGTAACATCAAACAAAAGTTTTGGTCTGCACCTGCTGCGCATGCCGTAGCAGAACCGCTGAAATGCAGAGATATCGCGGCATATATCATCATACTAACCAAAACAATTTTTTTTAACATTTCCCACCTATTCTGCACTTTAGATGCTCTTTATCTTATTTTTAGTATAATCCCAATGCCGTCTACCGTCAAGAGCGGACTTTGTTGTAGATACTCCCTGTACTTCTCTACTATAATACCAATTATTTTGCAACAGCAGCTCCTATATTGATACCGTTTTCTGTTATTTGAAACTCAGCAAGTTTTAGTTTGTCTGTCTCGGCAAAATCGGCGAGCGCGTAGGAAGTCACATATCTGTCGCTTATCGTATAGAGATAGTTGCCGATGCGGGCGCCGCGCTTAATATAACTGAAGTTGTAATTATAATAGCTATACCAATCGTTATATTGTATTGCCTCGTCGATATCGGTTAACATTGCGCGTTGCACCAGCCTGCCGTCCTCGATGCCGAACACATAATATCCTTGCGCGTTTTGGCTGTAGGTGCCATCATTGCTATAAATCCAAGACTCAGCGGCAAACGCGAAGATATTCAGGTTTTGGTCGTAGAGTATCGCTTTGGGATTATATAATGCTTCGGTATACGAGCAAGCGTTGCCAATGTAGACGGTATTGATGATTTCCGCCTCTTCGCCGCTATTATCAAATAGCACAACCTCTAGCCCTTTCCATGTGACTCCGCCCCATTGATTTTCTTCGGTATCTCTGCCGAGACCGATAATATAGTCCGTTCCATCAATATAATGAAGGTACATCGATACCCCATCTTTCTTTAGCCCTTTGCTGATGGTAGGGTGAAGAGGGTCGGTGAAATCCAATTTAAACAAGGGGTCCACTTGCTTAAAAGTAACCAAAGTGCCTTCTGTTTCGCGGAATCGTACTGAATAGATGCTTTCACCGGGAGCGATATCCGTAATGGTCGCAATGGTATTGAGCTCGCCGTCCAATACGAATACATTGCTGTATTGTCTGAATTCGTTATCGTAATACGATGTCGTCGTGGCAACCCTCAGATAACCGTCGTACTCGTCTAGAGAGTATCTGTCTTTAATTTGGCCTTCCACATTGCCTTTGCCTGTATATTGGAGGTCCTCCAAGGCAATTCTGACAATTCTGGTAGAAGTTTTTTTGCTCGAATCGTATGTGGACGAATTTCCGTCTGTCGTAACTCTGTTGCTATAGTCTTCGCTGATTGCATAAATGTTGTTTGCGGATACATAAATCGTTCCACCTATACCAAGGTATGCCTTAAGCAAAGAAGAAGAGGTATCGCTCAAACTGATTTTACCGGTAATCATATAATTATAATTGGGTATGCCGTCGAAAAAATTGATGTCCGAGGGCGCAATTTCTTTTTCGGCGCCGCCTTCTACCGCGCTATCCGAAATTTTGGGAATATAAGTATCCTTTTCCCCATAATAAAAGTTGTAATTGATAACATAGTACAAAGTGCCGTTTGTCAGCCTGCTTGTGTTGTAATTGCCGCTTAATGTGATTTGTCTTGAAAGTATCGGCGCGGTGTTGTCCGAAATATCGTAAATTCTGATATCCGTTTGATCCGTATAAGGATACCAACAACAAGCGGGCTCGATAGCAATGTCGTACATTGGATATTCCTTATTTGGATTATATACGCCGCCAATCAATATCAGTTGATTCCCTTCGACATACATCTCTTGCGGTACATAATTTTCTAGTTTGATTTCGGCGGATTTTTGCAACTCACCGTCATTTGCCTCGACAATATAAAATCCCGCTTGACTCAGCACATAAATGTTGTTCTCGTCCGCTTTAATAATATCGCCTTCGTCGATACCCTCTACTTGCGTATTGGTGCGGGTGTAGCTGTCTGCCGCGTCATTAGAGCCGCCCATAGTGGCTTCTGGCGCCATGTCTAAAGCTTCATCGACTATGCTTTTAGACCGAAACAAATTGCTAAACCAGTTCCCATTATTGTTGTTATACATAGCCGCGTATGCGTCGATTCTGTTGATAATCTCTTCTCTGGAAGAAAAATAGCCAAGCCCTTCTATGAGTTCACCGCTAGGACCTCCGACATTACACGAAGTCAGCATCAACCCGGTAACCAATACGGCCGCAATCATCATCATTGTAAATACTTTTTTCATAAACAACTCTCCATTATCGTTTTTGCTTTTACAATAACTACAATTTAACGGATATTTTGTACGGATTTAAATTATAGAAACCACTTCATAAATACGATTTAAAAAAGTGACACACTTTGTGCGTAAATATGCTTTATAACCATTCGGCTATTTTTGCGCCTTTTCCGCCCAAATCCGTCTTTTTCCTCGATACGTATCCCGATACGCCTCTTCAGAAAGTCACCGTATTTGAACGAAAAATTCATCAAATCTAGCTCGAAGTATTTATAAAGTGTTTCCTATTATTTCCGAAAGATAATATTGCAGTCTGTCTTCTCCCGTACAATAAACTTCTACAAGATAATCCGTACCGTTATAAGAAAAATATAGTTTGATAAGCGTGAGCGCTTCGGCAGGCTCTGCCGTATAGTATCCCGTTACCCCCAATTTATCAATATATACGGTTTTATGAATCGGGGGTATTTCTCCATCATAGAAAAATATCGTTACAGTTTCTTCTATTTCACCATCATAATTTTTGTATGAGCCAACCACGCCGTTATAGTCTTCCAGACTCTCGTTTCCTCCTTTATATCCATTCGCAATGTCTAAATCGAACTCGATATAATTGCTGTCGTAAGACGGACTATGAGGCGCATCTATCGTGTTTTCGGGAGCATTGCCACCGCCTTTCTCGCCAAGAACATCGGTATAGCGGAAAATAAGAAAAGGTACAAGCGCGACAAAAAACACAATAAGACATGCGGCCATAACCCGTTTTACTTGATAAAACGGAATACGCGCTTTTGCATTGGGCGCAGCTTTCATTTCGGCAAGCGCCGCGGCAAGCGTCTTTTGTTTATTTGGTTTTTGCGCATTGAGCGCCCGATATACGGGGTCTCTCTTATTGTCCATTCTTCTGAGTTTTCTCCTATATTAACTACAAAATCCGAATATATTTGTACGGCTTAGAGTTCCTTTTTTAAGTTTTTGAGGATTCGCTTCAATTTATCATGAAGCGTCATGGTTGCTTTGCCTGTTTTTTGGGCAAGCTCACGCACCGTGTAACCTTCCCAGTATCGATAGTATAAAAGCTCTCTGTCTTCTTTCGGGAGTTCCGCTACCTTGTCACGCAACCACAAAATATCGGCTTGTTCTTCGGGCGAAAGCGATAATACCTCTGCAAGATCGTGGTGCGTCTCAATATTCTCTGTCATGTATCTGTTTTCTTTTTGATTAAAATTTAGAGCTGTATTCCTTGTTATTTTAAATAGCCAATTCAATCCGTTTTGCGCTTTGTCGAAGTCTCCCGCACTTTTAACCACTTTTAAAAAAACTTCACTTACAATATCTTCGGCGTAGCTTTTGTCGTACAAATATTTTTTTGCCATGAATAAAAGATAGCCGCTGCAAAGCTCGTACAGCTTCCCAAGCGCCGTTTGGTCGCCTTTTGCGACACGCGCGATTTGGGCATTGATGTTTTCTACCAATTGATCCATAGAATCATTATGAAGTGGACTTAATAAAAAGTCAATACGCTAAAACGGTGAATTATATTTCAAAATATCTACCTTTTACTTTATCTTGCTAAGATAATTGTTGACAAATGTTCTACTATTCACTTATAATTTATGGTATTGATAATGTTTTTGTAAAAATTCACATAAGACAATGATAAGGAGTTCTTATGGCAAGGCGCACACTAAACGGCATAGAAGATAAAATTTTAATGCAAACCGTTAAAATGGGAGCTCAAAATGGTATTGAAAGTATTTCCACCAAAAAAATAGCAAAATGTTGCGATATCTCGGAGCCTACTATTTATGTCCATTTTAAAACAAAAAGAAATCTCATTGTACAAGCGGGTAGAAGGTTTGACAATACCATCAGGCAAATGATGTCCGACACTTATTACGACTTTCAAGATAAGTTTTTACTTGACCAAAAAGTGAAATCGACTTGGTTAAAAATATTTGATTTTCTTCTAGCGCATCCGAACGATACCAAATACTACAACAGATATCGCCATTCGGCATTTTATGAACCTACTTTAGATTATGCCGAAGACGGTATCTATACTCTTGCCGTAAACTATATGTTAACCCAAAACATGAAGCTTTCAGATTATAAAGATATTGGTTATCCCGCCGTTATGATTTGCGCGATAGACTCTACGCTCAATTTTGCCGAAACCATCATCGACGGCAAACTTAAAAAAAGCGAAAAAATAATTGATCTTATTTTTAAGCTTATTTTCGGGATGTTATTATAAACAAAGAGCTGTTCTTACAAAAACAGAACAGCTCTTTTTATTTATAGCAACACTTTTCTTTTAAGGTTCTTTGATTATTTCGATACAATCAAACACGGTTATCTCTTTGGTCGTATTTATATTGTATTCGTATGCCGTATAGGTTAGTTTGTTCCCCGATATTGTGATAGTAGAATATATGGGAATCCTTACTGTTTCGCTGTCCCCTTTTTCTATCGCATAGTCGTTAAACCTATTGGAACTGCCATAAAATTTCGTACCCACACAACGGTTTATAACATAAATTCCGCCCTTAGGATTGGTGTACACCGTTTTTTGATACCCGTTTTGGTCGACGAACTCCTTATTATCCGCAGTTGCCACATTGCCTGCCGCGTCAATCGGATAAGTTCTGGCATAGTTGTGATCGTGACCGCTTATTACCAGATCTATTTTATTTTGGCTAATAAATGGGACAAGCTGTTCTTTTTCATTCATTACATTGTCATCCTCGGCATGCGAACCAGACGAGAACATTGAGTAATGCATCCCTAATATGTTCCATGTCTTTTTCGATTTACTCATGACGGAAGACATAAAATCTAATTGTGAAGAAAGATTCATAAAGTTTGTGTCTATTACCATAAAAAGACAATCGCCGTATTCAAATGCGTAATAGTAAATGCCAACTAAATCCGGCATATTGGGAATATAAAAGTGAGCATTCATGATATCAGGAAAAATCTCGTGGTTTCCGTTTGCGCAAGCAAAGGTAGTACTCATAATAATATCTTTGATGGCTGCAAAAAATTTGTCCCACTGATATTGGGAAGGTCCCCATTCTACTTGGTCACCCATCGATGCCACGAATTCTATATTGTCATGTTGGTCGAAAGCCGTATGCATCGTTTCGGAAAAGCTGTCAAAATCTTGGTTTGTATCCGCTTGGGGATCTGTTATGTATAAAAAAGTAAAGTCATCGTCACCGTCATCTGTCACAAAGCTGCCCCACTCGCTCCATCGGTCTAATTCCTCATTCCCTACTCTGTAAAAATACTTGGTACCGGCTGTGAGATCTTTGGTAGCAGCTCGATGAACAAAATACTCTCCGTTTACGATATAAATAGAGGACTCCGCATCCAATATAATATTATCTCGGGCGTTAAAAACAGGCTCCGCCTCCTCTTTTTCTGCGGGGTCCAATTGTACCACACATTCGTTTTCGTAAAGACCTGCCGTTGTAAACGAGAATGCTCTTCCGTTAGCACCATTTTCATAAAAAGTGACTGCGATATTTGCAAAATCTTCGCATGGCTCATAGGTGTAAGGTGTAATTGGTGTACTACCTGCAATAACTGCCGCCGCAACGGCAACAGACAAGACTATCGTCAATACGATAACAATAAAAATTCGTATGTTTTTCATTCTCCACTCCCAAAATTCGAAAACCGAAACAGGGTTTTGGCAGTGTACAAAAATGAAGTAGCAAGGCCGCCTATTATTGGTTTTCTCTATGTTTTTGTTATTATAACACAAATAATTGAGTCATGGCGTAAAGATTATGTAAAACGCTGAAGCGTAACGACCATTTCGCCCTTGAATAACATAATATATAGTAAAGATTGCTTTCTGCAACAGGAGGAAAATTGATGATTTCAAAAGAGTTTCGACCTTTTTTGCAGTGTTGCGGCCTTGCCGGATGCTGCAATCCTTGTTACCGCGTAATACCCGGACCCGCGGGTCCTCCCGGCCCTCCAGGTCCTGCGGGTCCGAGAGGTTTTACAGGCCCACCCGGACCTCCCGGACCTCCCGCATTTCCAGGCCCTCCTGGCCCTCCGGGCCCTCCCGGCGCTCCCGGTTTTCCGGGTGCTCCCGGTGCTCCCGGCGCTCCCGGTCCTGCCGGCCCACCCGGTGCCCCCGGTCCGGCCGGCCCTCCAGGCCCTCCCGGACCATCTACGGTTAGTACCGCCTATATTTATTCCACTGCTCCACAAACGGTACCGAATCTGTCATCTATCGTGTTTAATGCAGGCGCATCCGCGGCTCCCATTTCCTTTGCGCCACCGTCCTCCACTATCACGCTGTCGCCGGGCACTTATCTCATTACTTTTATCGCTTCTTACGACACGCAATCACCAGCGCTCTTCGGCATTTTGGTAAACGGCGTTCTCGCGCAAGCGAACACCTATCTTAATAGGGAAAACAGCACGCAAATTTATGGGCAAACTGTCCTGACTCTTGCCACCGCTTCTACTATTTCGTTATACAACAGTACGGGAGAGGCGGTGAACCTGGTTACCACCTTAAACGGGGCATCCCCTAACGCCGTGAGCGCATCTATGATAATTGTGAAGTTGGCTTAAGGCTTGCGAAATCCAAAAGAGCTGTCTCAATGCGAAACAGCTCTTTTTTTTAAGCTCTTTTTTTGCATATTTTTGATGTGATGTAAATCTAATAATTAAGGAATCACTTCATAAATACGATTTTAAAAGAAGTATTTATGAAGTGATTCCTTAAAGGTGTATAATTGGTATCGAAATTGGGATGTTATCACATTATCGGCAGTTTATTTGTAATCGTAATCGGTTCTCTGTTGCATTATGTTTATCAATGGTCTGGCAACAACAAATTGGTTGGCGTATTTGGCTCGGTCAACGAAAGCACTTGGGAGCACATGAAACTGCTGTTTTGGCCGATGCTAGTATTTACCATCATCGAATTATTTGCTTACGGCAAAGAGTACCCGAATTTTATAGGTATAAAGGCAATCTCCTTGCTAATTGGGTTAATTGCTATCCCCATACTTTTTTATACCTACACGGGTATTGTAGGCGAAAACTACCTTATAGCGGATATCTCTGTCTTTATCATTTCTGTCATGCTGTCCTATATTCTTTCTTATTACTTACTTAACAAAACTGATGTATTCTCTTCGTGCGTAGCAACTGTGACAGGCATTGTGATATTTGTTTTGTTGACGATTTCTTTTATCATTTTTACATTCAAACCACCTAAAATAGCCTTATTTTTAGACCCATCTCAAGATTTTTACGGCATGCCTCAAGAATAATTTCTTTTACCTTAATCTTGTAATAACACAAATAAAACCGTAGGCACCTTTGCTTCGTGTTTTTCCATATATATGTATAAGGTATCATTTTATGTAATGAAACCTGCTACATATAGGAGAAAGAATCATGAGCAATGTCCAAATGACGGTTTTTGGTATCGGTTTTATTTTTGTCATGACAACAATAGGCGCTGCCATCGTCTTTTTTTTCAGAAAAACGATTTCTTTTAAAGTGAACTCTCTGTTTCTCGGTTTTTCATCGGGGATTATGGTCGCGGCATCGATATGGTCTCTGCTTTTGCCTGCTATCGACGCATCCGAACAATACGGTATATGGTGTTTTATTCCGGCTACCATAGGTTTGTTATTAGGCGGTGTGTTTTTAATGTTGTTGGATAAAAGCGTTATCAAACTGAATAACAGCATTAAGTTAAAAGAAGAAACAAAACATCCCGATTCCCTTATTCCGTTCGATTTTAAAAAAAATATTAAGCTGTTTCTTGCCGTCACCCTTCACAATATTCCGGAGGGACTGGCGGTTGGATTTGCATTTGGGACGGCTGCAACTTTAGGCGAAGCTGCCGCGTTTATCCCCGCTATGGGGCTTGCGATAGGCATAGGAATTCAAAACTTTCCCGAGGGCGCTGCCGTATCGATACCCATGCGAAGTGTAAACATGAGCAGGAGCAAGGCATTTCTATATGGAATGGGGAGCGGCGCGGTCGAGCCTGTCTTTGCCGTAATCGGCTATTTTCTTGCGACATACATAGCAGTTCTTCAGCCTTGGTTGTTGGCGTTTGCGGCGGGTGCTATGCTATTTGTGGTCGCCGAAGACCTCATTCCCGATGCCAAACATTCGGAACATCCGCACCTCAGCACTTGGGGGTTTATGCTCGGTTTTGTTGTGATGATGATACTGGATGTCGCATTGGGTTAAGAAAGAAACAATCTTATCTTATTGTTTTTAAAAAGCATATTGTTGTAGTTAAATAGCAACGAATTTTTTGACCTAAAGGCTCGACGGCGCAATACTGTTCTTTTGTAATGTAGCCGTCTAGGAATAACAAATTGAGCCAATACAAGGTATCATTCGTAAAAAGCAAGGCTACATCAAACCTGTCTAAAGAACATAAAAACCCCAGTGTATTTTGCGCACACGACACCCTGACACCGACTTCCAAGCCGCTGCGTAAGAGTCTCTCAGATAAAATCTTCTCTCCTTTTTCTTGTAAATACTTGTATAATTCGATAACCTTATTTGTAAACGCCAAACACAAACAAGAAATATTCGCCCCGTTATCCATACACTATAATATGGTGCATTTTTAATAAGGGTTTACAAAGTTTCGCTTCTGATATACATTGATTCGCTCTTTCTTCACACATACAACCTAAAAATGGCATCTTATGGGTAAAAAATCATTAAAAAGTACAAAAAAGACTGTAAGAAACAGTCTTTTTCGCGCGAAATCACGCAATTTCTGGTCGAGGTGACAAGATTTGAACTTGCGACCTCTTGGTCCCGAACCAAGCGCGCTACCAAGCTGCGCTACACCTCGACGATGTTAAAACGAGGCTGCCATTACAGCCTGACAGCCTCGCGTTTTGGTGCCGAAAGTGGGACTTGAACCCACACGATGTTGCCATCAACGGATTTTGAGTCCGTCGCGTCTGCCATTCCACCATTTCGGCAAATCAGCGTTACAATATTAGCATAAACGAAGCATTTTAGC
>JAQVTZ010000045.1 GCA_028699795.1 Clostridia bacterium
CACCTCCATCGGTGAAGGCGCATTCTATTATTGTACAAGCCTGTCTTCCATCAACTTGCAAGATACGGCGGTTAATCTAATGGGCGCCTATGCGTTTTGCGGAAGCGGTCTTACGGGCGTAACACTTTCTGCGACCTTGGAGACCGTGCCTGAGTACGCTTTTGCGGCTTGTCCGGAGCTCACCTCTATTACCTTGTCATCCTCTACGCTGTGGCTCAAAACGGGCGCGTTCCGCGATTGTCCCAACTTGGTCACAATCGATGCGACCGCTTGCGCCTATCCGCCACACTTAAGCGATGCGGGCGTCTTTGAAAACAGTTCTGCGGCGCTCTCTGTTCTTGCGCCCTTGGCAAAACAACTGTACTTCCAATACGACTCCGCATGGATGGTATATAGAGACTACATACAATATGTTTAGGGAACCACTTTCCATTCATCAATCATTTGTTTTTTACTCTTGATTTTTGCAGATAATTGGTTTAAAATGGGATGGAAACCAAGAAAGGGGTCAAACCATGAAAAAACTGTTACAAGTATCTGTTGTTGTATTTTTATTGCTTGCATTATCGGCGGGGATTACCGTTGCTTTTTGGGCGGCGGATAAAGCCGAAGGAGAATCTAACCGTGGCGCGCCCGTGGTCAGATTGGTAAAGCCAGACGGCGAAAACCCCTATCTTACCAAAACCTATGCCGACGGCAGTCTTTGCAACGAAGAGTTCAAAGTTATCACTTTTGCTGATCCGCATTTCAAAGGAGACATAGAAAGCACGGGTGACGCGGTATCGCTTACCCTTATCGAAAATACGATACTCCAAGAAAACCCCGATTTATTGGTGTTTTGCGGAGATATTGCGGTAGGACCTCTCGGCGCGCAAGCCGCCCGCAACTTGGGAGACCTTTTAGAACAACACAACCAGTATTGGGGATATGTTCTTGGCAACCACGACGCCGAAGACGAGCGCGGCCCAACCAGAGCGGAGCTTGCGGCAATTTTCGAAGAATACGAATATTGCGTTGTTTCGTCGGTAGAGGGATTGTCCGGCGAAGGGAACTGTATCGTCAATGTCAAAAACGCTTACGGCACCATCATCCAAAGTCTTGTTTTTATTGATTCCGGCAACTATTTAACAGAAGAAATTTGCGCCGAATACGAGTTCGAATACCAAAACGGTTACGATTTTATCAAATACGACCAAATAGAGTGGTACAAGTCCGAAATGAGAGCAATTGAACGCGAAAACGGCAGGATGCCCAACTCCATTTTGTTTATCCATATTCCGCTTAAAGAGTACAGAACCGCCTACAACGAAGCCATGGACAACGAAACCGTTATCTACGGCGCAAGACGCGAGAACGAATGCGATTCGCCTTACAATACGGGGATGTTCGATGCCATTCTAGAGGTGGGGAGCACCAAAGCGGTGGTTTGTGGTCATGACCATATCAATGATTATTGCGTAGACTATAAGGGCGTCAAGCTTTTATATTCACACAGCACCTCGTACAATTCCTATAATTTGCGCAAAAACCCTCTTTTTATAATTGCTTATCAAATGGGGGGAGAAGCGCAATTTAATGACGGGCATACCGAATTTATGATTGACGGAGACGGCAAGATGACGATTACGCCTATCTTCAACCAAGACAACCCTTCTTTGTTCGACGGTCTCAGCGAAGAACATCGCAAGGCAATTTTTCTGGATGAGACTTTGCCGCCGCAAGAGTAAACGGCAGACGAACTTTGCGGCAACGGTTCCGCTTGCGGACAAAGCGGTGCCGCAAAGCTCTAAAAACTTTTGAAAAAAGTGGCACCTTGTTTTTTTGTAACAAGTGAAAACACCTCGGCTGTCTGCCCCTCTATCCCCTCTCATCGCCAAAAAAACCGCGGGGCAGTATGTACAATGTCCGCCGTTAAAAATGACCCTTACCCTCGCACAAAGCCATCGGCTTTGACAAATACAATATAGCGCAAAAATTGTCCATATGTATGGACAATTAAGAATTTTTAAAAGGATTTATAGAGTTTAACAGGTAATAAGCGCTTTTTGCAAAAATTCCTTATAATCTTGTCGCACATGGTCGGGAGCGGCAATTTTTAATTTCTCTCCGAATGCCGCGCACCACGAAAAAAAGGTGGGACTGATCTTTACCTTCACAAAAAATTGATAAGCGCCGTCTTTGTTGTAAGCATAATTGAGATGGGGGCCAAAGCGGTCGATAGCAGACTTAAGAATCTCTTTTTCTACCAACATTTCTACGGTTTCGGTTTCGCCGCCGTACATGCAAAAGGTTTGCGAGAGATAGGCTTTAACATCGAATCGTTTTACCGCTGTGCAATCTGTCTTTGGCAAAGGTTCTTCTTGCACGGCATCCATTTTATCCACTCTAAAGTTTTTGATGGTGTCGCTTTGGGAAAGATAAGCCGCAAGATAATAGTTTTCGTTGCAGTAAACAAGTTTGACGGGATCTGCAAGATAACGCTCTTTGCGGTGCAACACCTTTTGTTTTTCCAAAATGTAATCGTAATAAAGAAAAGAAATCTTTTTGCCGTTGTGTATCGCTTCAAAAACGGTATCCACGATATACAATACATTATAATTGTTGTGTTTGAGGTCTGCGAGAAAGACATCCCTTTTAAGTAATTTTTCTTTGTGCTTGCCCGCGAAACCCGCTAATTTGTCCACAAGTTGTTTGCTCTGTTTTTTTGGTATGAAACGGGATGCGAGCACTGCGTCGATAAGAATTTTGATCTCGGGCAATTCGAACTCTCGGCTGCCTAAAAAATAACGGTTGCTTTTTGCCCGTATTTTTACGATATCGTAGCCCGCGTCGCACAATAAGTCCATGTATTCGTAAAGGGTTTTTCTTTCGAGCCGAACATCGTAAACACTTTTGAGTTTAGAAAGTATCTCTCCTGTGGTAAGCGGGTTGCTTTCGTCGCTGTCTCTTTGCAAAATCTGCAAAAGGCGCAAAATCACGATCCTTTGTCCTGTGTACATCCCTGTCCCATCCTTTTTTTGCTATGAAACGCATTTATCTAAAACCATTATAACATAATTGAGGGTAATCTTGAAGAAAGAGAAAACTTTTGCCACCATGTAATTTCCTTTTCATATTTTCGCTTTCGTGATATACTGAAGTGGCGGTTTTATAGTAAAACTGTTAAGGTGAGCCATGATTATTGATTTTCATACGCATATCTTTCCGGACAGTTTGGCGCCCAAGGCAATGGCGGCGCTTCTTGCCAACATTGACTCTGTTTATCAGCCTGTCACAGACAGTACGCAAAAGGGGCTTCTTGCCCATATGGACCGAAGCGGCGTTGCGCTTTCGGTTGTCCAGCCTGTAATTACCAAACCCTCCCAATTTAACAACTTAAATGAGTTTGCGGCAAAGGTCTGCGGCAACAGGATACTTTCTTTTGGGGCGTTGCATCCGCAAACGGATAACTACAAAAGAGATATCGACACCATTGTTTCGCTGGGGCTAAAAGGTATTAAGTTTCATGCCGAATATCAAAATTTTTTGGTAGACGATATCAAAATGCTGAGGATTTATGATTACGCGATAAGCCGTGGTTTAATCCTTTTGCACCATGCGGGGTTCGACCCCGGATTTCGGCCGCCCTTTAAAAGTAGCCCGCGGCAGTTTGCGCGCATCGCGAACGAGCTGAAAGGAGGCACCATCATTGCCGCCCATTACGGCGGACACGCGCAGTGGGAGGAGGTGTTAAACCACCTTGCGGGCACAAACATATATTTGGATACCTCGATGGCGCTGGACTTTATGGAAGAAAAGCTGTTTTTAAAAATCCTTCGCGCCCACGGCGCGGACAAAATTCTTTTCGCTTCCGATTCGCCTTGGGGCGACCCCATCAACGATATAGCAAAAATCCGCGCGCTGCCAATCTCGGAAACCGAAAAACAGAATATTTTCGGGGAAAACGCGCGAAAACTTCTGAGGATATAGTATGATTCGTGTATTGTTTATTTGTCACGGAAACATTTGCCGCTCGCCTATGGCGGAATTTGTGTTCCGCGACCTTGTCCAAAAAAGAGGGCTAGACGATGGGTTCGAAATTGAATCCCGAGCAACCTTTGCTGACGAGCTGGGTAGCCAACCGCATGAGGGCACGCGCAAAAAACTTGCAGAGCTTGGCATCGATTGCAGCGGAAAGCGGGCCGAACTTTTCAACAAGCAAGACGCCGCTCGTTTCGATTATCTTATCGGCATGGATGCGGCGAACCTTTCCCGCATCCGCCAAATCGGGAAAGAGAGCGCACAAGGTAAAACCTATAAGCTGATGGAGTTTACCGCTCGTGTACGCGATATCGCCGATCCTTGGTATACCCACGACTTCGACACAACTTATTACGATGTCTATGAGGGTTGCCAAGGATTGTTGGAGTACATCATCCATCATAACCTGAAGAAAGAGTAATGCTCCAAAGGCTACACCGTATTCGGTTGACAGCTTTTGTTACAAATGATATAGTTTTCTAGGCTTCTAGCGAGGAGGTACACATGCAATACGATGTTATTATAGTGGGCGCGGGCCCCGCGGGGATTTTTACCGCAATCGAAATGCTTAAGCAAGGCAGCAAAAAGCGCATTGCCATCGTCGAGAAAGGTTCGCCCATCGAAAAACGCGCCTGTCCCAAAAACAAAACGCAAGTTTGCGTCAACTGTAAACCGTTCTGTCATATCACCACGGGCTTTTCGGGAGCGGGAGCCTTTTCTGACGGCAAGCTGTCTCTCTCTGCCGAAGTTGGCGGAGACCTCCCCGACCTAATCGGCTACGACCTTACCCAAGAGCTTATTGATTATACGGACAAAATCTATCTGGAATTCGGGGCAACCGAGAAGATAGAGGGTATCAGCGAAACCAGCAAAATAAAAGAGATACGTTCCAAGGCAATTCGCGCGGGGTTAAAGCTTGTAGATTGTCCTATCCGCCATCTCGGCACCGAAAAGGCGCAAGAGCTCTATTTTCATATCGAAAAATACCTGCAAGAAAACGGTGTAGAACTCATTTTCGGTTACAATTGCCAAAACCTCATCCTCAAGAATTGCCGTTGCGAGGGCGTGATACTCGAAAATGTCAAAGACAACACGACGCTTGCCCTCTATGCCAAAAATACGATTGTTGCAACAGGCCGCCGTGGCGCCGAATGGCTGGAAAAAATCTGCGACCAGCACAACATTTCACACCAGCCCGGAACGGTAGACATCGGCGTACGGGTGGAGGTTCGCAACGAAATTATGGAAGAAATCAACGAGGTGCTGTACGAATCCAAACTAATCGGTTATCCCAAACCGTTCAAAAACAAAGTGCGCACCTTCTGCCAAAACCCGGGAGGATTTGTCAGCCAAGAAAATTACGACAACAATTTGGCGGTAGTGAACGGTCATTCGTATAAAGACAAAAAGTCTCAAAACACCAATTTGTCTATTTTGTGTTCGCACAACTTCTGCTATCCCTTTAACCAACCCATCGCCTACGCGCAAAAAATCGGCGAGCTCACCAATATGCTTGCAAACGGGCATGTGTTGGTGCAACGCTTCGGCGACATTCTGGACGGCAAACGCACATGGGAAAATGAATTGTCTTGCTCCAATGTTCGCCCCACGCTGCCCGACGCGGTGGCGGGAGATATCACCAGCGCAATGCCGTACCGCGCCATGACCAACATTATCAACTTTATCCAAGCCGTCGACACGGTTGTGCCCGGTTTTGCGTCCGTCGAAACGCTGCTCTATTCTCCCGAGCTGAAGTTTTACAGCAACAAAATCAAAATGGACAAAAACCTCAACACCAACATTGCCTCGTTGCATTGCCTCGGAGATTCCAGTGGCTGGACCAGAGGTTTGATGATGGCGTCCGTCATGGGCGTTCTGATGGGACGGCAATTGGTGTAGTTTTTATAACAAATGCTTTTTATCGGCTGTCTTGCAACGAGACAGCCTTTAATTATTGTTTTTAGGCGTCTTGTTCTTCGGTTTTGGGTTCCCTTTTTCGCATTTCGCGTGCTACCGTTATCTTATACAATGCGGCAAGACGGGGCCGGTTATAACGCTGGGCGATGATGCAGGGAAGGTTCGCGGACACGGCATAGAGCACTAGAAGTCCCGCGACAAGGGGCGGTACCAAAAGAAAAAAGAGAACAAACGGGAGCATCCCGAGCCAATGGACAAGCTCTGCCCTGCAAGACTCTTTCAGAAATTTCGCAATGTATTCGGAGTCGGTGGAGAGAAGATGTTTTTTGGTAAAATCACCTTTGAAATATTTGGCGCCGTCGGGCAACAAGTTCTTCCATTTGTGCACCAACAATTTTTTGTAAATCTTTCCGTTTCGCTCCCATCGGCGGCTGCGGTACAGCGCGCCGTCGGGGTTGAGACGGTGATAGGGAACTTTGCGTCCGATTAACGCGCCCGTAACCTGAATGAAAGGGCAAAGCACGAATATCATAATCAACATAGGCGCGGTTTGCATTTGTAAGAGGGGCATAACGACTCCTTATATTTTTATTTTGCGTCCTTTCCAGTTTGCCGTGCGGAAAAATAGTTTTCGTAGAAACGAATACAAAATAACAAGGATAAACCATACGAGCGCCACGGGATACAACGGTATCAGATACGGTTTATAATTGCCTATTTTTGCGCTGATAAAACATAGATGAAGCAAAATGACGCCGTAAAATCCCGCCGCAAGTCCCGTTTGAACTGTGTTGCCCGCTATGGCAGACAGAATAAGCTGTACGGGAGTCGCGCAAAGCGCGGTAATCCAGGCAAATGTCATGATGACGGTAAGGAAACCAGAGGACAAGATGCCTTTAGAAATATTTTTGGCAAATCCTTCTAGTTGTGTTCTAATACCGTCGGGATACATACGGAACGCGATATTTTTGCCGCCCAAAAAGAGCTTGTAGGCTATCCCCGACTTTTGGTAGTGTAGCCCCAGCAAATAATCTTCGACAATACAATTCTTGATAGCGGAGTGACCGCCGTGTTTGAAATACAAGACCTTTTCTATCATGATAACGGGCCCGAACATCCCTCTTTGTTTTGGCACGGGTAGGGTAATACCTGTGCCCGCAACGGCAGAAAGGTTGAAAAACAATGCCAATTGCTCGTATCCTTTTTTCATGGTATGGTAGGGCTGAACGGAGAGCGTGCCGTGTGTTTCGTACGCCTTTGCTAAGGTTTCCAGCGCATCGTTTGCCAACTTCAGGTCGGCATCCAAAAACAGCAAAATTTCTCCCGTTGCGGCTTCGGCGCCTGTTTGAAGGGCGTAGGGCTTGCCAATCCAACCCTCGGCATGCGCTTCGATGCGAATGAGCCGCGCGCCTTTAGCGCACACGATATCCGCCGTACGGTCTTCGGAAATGTCGTCTACGCAAATAATCTCGTAAACGGGATAGGTTTGCGCGGCCAACGCGTCCAAGAGCTCGCCGATATTGTGTTCTTCGTTGCGGCAAGGGATAATAACGGATATTTTTAAAGGAGAAGAGTTCTTCTTTGGGGAGGCCGATTCCTGTTTCCTAAGAATAGGGAACCGAAAAAACAAAAATATGCCTGCAAGAATCCCTGTGGCAATCATAAAAAAATCGGCCATACGCACCCCCGCGGCATAACATGGATACCGCTTTCATGATAGCAGATGTTAAACAGGCCCACCATAAAACCCGCCGCGATACACATCCCAAAAAAGAGGGGCGTCAACACGATTTCCGTTGAGGTTTTCGTCGCTAAAATAACAAAAAATGGGAATACAATCCCCATTACTACGCCAAATCCTATCATAAAAATGGCGAGATCTTTAAACACATTTTTAGTAAACACAGTATGCCTTCCTTACTTGAGTACCTCTATTTTGTCTTAATTCCTTGATAATATAAATCGAGGTTTTTTAATTGAATATATCAAATATAGCCTATTATAGGCGCGTTGTCAGGGTTGAAAAAGTAAAATAAGCGTATTACACTGTTGGGAATGTTTGTAATCTTATTATCCAAAACATACCTTCTTCATTCGTACGATATAAGGCAAGCATTCTTTATAAAAGAGTTGATATGCCTCACAAAACTCAATATCATGCCGTTCTCTTTTGCATCCGCCCCTGCAAAGCTGATAATAATTGCATTTTTTGCATTTTGGGTCGATGGAAAAGGATTCTTTTATAAATTGGCGCGCGGGTTCACTTTGGGACAACGCGCTAAAATCTTTTTCTTGGATATTGCCGAGTAAATACTCGTCCAAACAGAAATAATCGCAAGGGTAGACATTGCCGTTTGCTTCTAGTATAAACTGGTAAGAGCAGTGTCCATTCATGCCGCACTGCTCTGGCTCTTTGCCTGCGGCAAGCCGAACCATATTGTCGAACAGCCGTATGCTTACGTAATCTCCTTTCAGAAAATCCCGATAATACAGTTTGAACAACTTTATCAAAAAAGCGCCGTATTGTATCCCGTTTAAATACATTCGGTCGTCTGAAGTTTCGTTAAGTGGTTTCAGACACGGGATAAACTGAAGATGTTTGATGTTTTGGGAAGTATAAAATCGATAGATTTCTTCTATTCTGTTTGCGACTTTATCCGTCAGAACGGCAAGGATATTGAAGTCTACTTTGTGCTGTTGCAACAAGGAGATTTTTTTCGATACCGTATCGAAAGCTTCGCTTCCGTCTTTGAAAACGCGGTATGCGTTTGCGCATCTGTCACCGTCCAAAGACAGCCCCACCAAATAATGGTGACGGTGGAAAAGCTCGCACCATTCGTCATCGAGAAGGGTACCGTTGGTTTGTATCGCAACATGGACATCGCTTCCGAAGGTGTTTTGCTCTTGAATATATCGGGGTAATTTTTTAAAAAACTCTTTTCCGCGCAGCAAAGGCTCTCCGCCTTGGAAAGAAAGATTGACCGTTTGCCCTTTGGTAAACGCAAACGCTTTTCCGATGATCTCTTTCAGAAGGTCTTCTTCCATCATCCCGAACGAGTAGCTCTCTCTCGCGGTTGCGACGGAGTGATAAAAGCAATAGCGGCATTGCATATTGCATAAGCCGGAAGCGGGTTTGATCATCACAGAGATAGGGGGCATTAGCGTTTCCCTCTCCTGTTTTCTTTAAGCTCTTTTTGGAACTCCCTCAAATCTTTTTTCATCTCCTTGGCAATCTCCGGATGTCTTTTGGCAATATTGTAGGCCTCGGCGGGGTCGTTATCCAAATTAAATAAAAGGTTGTTGCGCTTTTGGAACATAAATAGCGACACAAATTCTGAAGATACGGATTCGAAATATTTCATATCTTTGGGGCTTCCGTTTATTGTGACGGGCTTTTGGACGGCTTGTACCTCGCCGTTTTTGATATAGAACAGCGCGTCATGCACCGCCGCGTCTGCCGCAATATTGCCTTGCCATAAGGGGGATAAATCCGCGCCGTCTACCACTCTGTCGTCTGGCAAGTCATCGATGCCCATGTAAGACAATACGGTGGGGAATAAGTCGATATTCATTGCGCGGGCTTCGATTCGTTGTGGCGCTTCGTCTCCGCCCAGACCGCCGTTGGGATATCTTGCAATAAGCGGCACCTTATGCCCGCCCTCGAAGGTGGTGTCCTTTTTGCCTTTTAAAGCGCCTGTCGAGCCTTGTTCGGAAGACCCGTTGTCGCTGGTGAACACGATGAGGGTATCGTCGTAGATGCCCTTTTCTTTCAGCATCGTAAGAATTTTGCCGAGATAAGTATCAAATTCGACAATAGCGTCCGCATAGGTGTCATCCGTGCTGTCGTTCGGTTGTCCCGAATAGTGCGGGGCGTGAGGACAAGGTGAATCGTACAGCAAAAAGAACTTATTTTGATTGTCTGCCGACTCTTCGATAAAGTGCAAAACCTCATCGGTATAAATCGCGTTGGTTTGAGACTGGTCTTTCATTTGCTTGTGGGTGTAAACGGTTTCGGCGTTGCCGTCTTGCTCTCGGACCAATTGATAAGGAACCATATCGTTGGAATAGTAACTGCCGAAATAATCATCGAACCCTTGATTGGTGGGCAAATACTGTCCGTAATCGCCGAGATGCCACTTGCCGACCAAGCCCGTGCGGTAACCGTAGGCTTGCGCGACTTCGGCCAAAGTGATTTCGTCGGACAAAATCCCGTCTACATTGTTTTGGAAGAAAAACGAATTGGTAAATCGTTGATAGTTATACGGGGTGAGCGATTGGTCGGTAGGCAAAAGCACCTTATCCAAATATCCTCGTGACGGGTATCTTCCTGTCAGCAACCCGAACCTGGATGGCGAGCATACGGGAGAACACGAATAAAAGTTGTCCATATATACGCCGTCTTCCGCCAAAGAATCGATGTTGGGGGTCTGGAAAGAGGCGTTTTGTTGCCCTTGATAGCTAAACAGCGAAATATCCGAATACCCCATATCATCCATATTGATAATCAACACATTGGGGGCGTCATCTCGGTACGCTAGTTTTTTGATGTGCGACAGGTATTCGTCATGCCCTTTCTGCAAGGAGTATACATAGGGCTTCGACCTTATATTCATTGTAAAAAGGTAAACAAAAGACGAGACAACCAAAACAATACTGAGGACTGCCGCGATAACTGAAGTTTTTTTGATTTTGAGTTTCGGCAAACAGAACAGCAATACCGTGGTTACGATAGCAAAAGAAGCCGTCATAAGATTGTAACCCGCTCTGCCGAAAAACGGCATCGCGCCGTATACGATATGAAACAGTACCGTGCCGCCCAAAAGGACTGCGTAAGAAACCAAGGTCCAACCCGACAGTTTTGCCTTCGTACTAACTTTTGCGGCAATTGCGACAGATAATATGCAAGCAGCCGAACCTGCTATAATACTCAGTTTGTTAGAACGAAAGACAAAAGCTAGTAAGACAAAAACACATACCGTGGCCGTAAGGGTAATTCCGACAACGCGTTTGTCATACCTTATCCCAAAACTCTTTATCTCATTCTCGTCTTTTTTGCCCATCTTTGAACTCCGTTGTAGGTATAAATATATTATATCATACATGTTTCAGGGTACAAAGAACTGTTTTATTCTATTTTTTGGTTATTTTTGCGCAACGATATAATAATTCGGGGTGCCTTGATGCACATTTTCGCTAATAAGAATTTTGAAACCTGAGGATTCGACAAGATTTTTTAAGGTATGCGTTGTGTAAGCGTGACCTTTAGGAAGTGTTTTTGCTTTGCTTTGCAGAAGAAATAGAGATGCCCAAATTGAATACTTTTTTTCGCGTGAAACTGACTTAGTTACTTTTTTCGCGTAAGACGAACCAAGGTTTCAATGTGTGTCATCACTACGAAATCTATCAAGCTATATTTGAGAATATGAGTTTCAACCTTTCAAAGACTACAAAATGTAATGTCTGCAAGTCTTTTCTCTACTTATAGAACAATTAATAAGGTTTGTCCT
>JAQVTZ010000046.1 GCA_028699795.1 Clostridia bacterium
ATTGTCGAGGAAAATAGGCGGTTTTATGCCAACCGAACCGTAAGATTTGCTTTAGCAAATCTGTACGCTTTTGCGTCCAAGCAATAAGCATAAGCGTCATAAGGTGAGGAAAGACCACGAAATTACCAAACAGCGTTTGCATTTTGGGTTTGGCAGTACAATATGCCACAAACCCAAAATGGCAAGCGGGGGCTAAATAGAGGTTCCCATTTAATGTTTTGTGCCGTAACCCGCCTCAATGCTATTGAGATATCGGTTAGATTGAAATTGCTTTGCGGTATGCGCTGCGAACCGCGTCAAAAACCAATCCGACTTTGAAGCTGTCGCCGACATTATAGATTTCGCCCGCCGCGTTCTCTTTGACCAACTCATAATAAAGGCTATTGTTGGCAAGAGACCCCGTTGCAATAATAACTTTGTCCGCTTTCAGCTCTCTTTCAATACATTCGTCTTTTATTTTGGTAAACGCATCCATCGGATTCTCTACATTTTCGGGTAAAATAGGCGCCCAGCAGTTGTAGGGGTTGGGAACATGTTTATGTTTGTTTTGGCTTACAACAACTTTATCCTCTTCGATACTCTTTACGGTCGTACAATTTAACAACTCTACCCCCGCGCGATCTAAGTAATGGATAATATGACCTCTGTTGGCAGTACATACACCGTTCATGAAGTACTTCATCATTTCGACAACCTTAACATTTTTGTCCAATTCGTACTTCAGCATATAGGCAAGTTCGGTCCCTACAAAACCGCCGCCGACAACCACGATATCTTGCGCATCCTTCACTAAATCCTTGTTGTTGAGTACCTGCAATGCCTGCAACACATTTTTGTTTTCGATGCCTTTTACGGGCGGCATACAAGGGGTAGACCCTGTTGCGACCAAAATCGTATCATATTGTTTTTCTTTTAGCGTTTTACTGTCGGCTTCGGTGTTGAGATATAGAGCAAAGTTTTCTTTCTTTTTCAGCCCTTCTATCGTTCTGTTAAGAAAACTTAAGTAGTTTTTTATATCAAACTTAATGACGGGTTGACATCCGGGCACGATATTGCCGCCCAATTTATCGCTCTTCTCGTAAAGGTCTACTTTGTGGCCGCGTGCAACCAAGGTGTTTGCCGCGATGATACCCGCGGGACCCGCGCCGATAACAGCAACTTTCTTTGGGATTTTTGCTTTGGGCATCTCTTTGGAAAACTCGTTTTCGAACGCGGTACGGGGGTTGACGGCGCATTGCGGATGTCCGCCTTCTACGAATTCGTTAATACAGGCTTCTTGGCATCCGATGCAAGGGATAATTTTTTCGACTTCGCCTTTATAAGCTTTTTCGCACCAATAAGGGTCTGCAAGCAAAGGTCTGCCTAGCATCACCATATCGCATTTATTCTCTCTGAGCGCCTGTTCTGCAAGGTCGGGATACCCTAACTTGCCAACAGCGACAATCGGCACTTCCAAACCTTTGTTGGATTTTACGCCGTTTTCGCGGAAATAGCTTTTGGCGATATCGGCGATATCGATATAACACCCTGCCGGCATGGATGCGGGCGGATGCGGCAACCACCAGTTATCGTAGCACCCCAAATCTACATCGAACATGTCCACACCTGCCGCGACAAGCTGTTTCATATACTCTAAAGTTTCTGCTATCTTTCTTTCATTTTTGAACTTCTTAAGAGGACTCACCTTATCCATTTTTTCGCCATATGTGGCGTTGAGGGCAAGGGAAAGATCAATACGGTACATGATCGGGAAACTGTCGCCAACGCGTCTTCTGATTTCTTTTATCATATCCAACCCGAAATTCATCCAGTTTGCATATCTACCCATTTTTCTGTGGTTGAACGCGGTGTTGGTCATTTGTTCTAAGAGGTATCCTTCGTGACCATGGAGATAGACGCCGTCTATATTGCTTGCCTTGGCGTCCGCGCTGCCCTGCCCTATCCTTTTGATAATCTTTTTGCAGGATTTGTCGCTCAATCTTAGACAAGGGACATCTTTCATGTACCAATTGGGATTAAAACTTGCGCTCCGCGGAAAAGAAAACTGATTGATGAGGCATTGAGGATTGCCGACTCTGCCCAGCCCCGGAGTTAATTGTATAAACAAATGCGCGCCATGAGCATGACATTTTGCGGCAAGGTTTCTCCAACCCACAAAAACCGTGCGGCTTCTGTCTATTCTGGGGAAATAAGTAAGGTCTCCCAACTCTATTAAAGATTTGTCGATGCCGAAAGACACCGGGATTAAGCCCGTAGTAATCAGACCAACTCCTCCCTTCGCTCTCTCTTCGAAATACGAAAGCATTTTTTCGTTGGGTCTGCCTGTCTCTTCGCACATGCTGATATTGCCCATCGGCGCCATCACCAAACGGTTTTTGATGGTAAGCTTATTGATACGGATAGGAGAAAACATTTGTTTATAGGGATAAAGATTCTTTGTCATCTGGGGCGCCGAAAAACCCTTTTTCCACCAATCTCCGAAACCGTCTACAAGTTGCTGCAGCTTTTGTTCATAATCCATAAAACCACCTCCGAATGATGTTTAAATTGTATCACATCCGTAACAGAGAAACAATAGCAAAATCCCCCTATAAATGCCATTTCTTCGTTAAAATAGTTTTTTGGATTCGTAATGAAAAGAATGCCTGCTTATAGTTTGACCCCAAAAGCAAAAGGCTCACATCTTCCTATTTCTTTTTTTGGCATGGTATCCAGTCTCTCTATTACCTTTTTGAAAGTTTCTACTTGTTCTGTCATTAACTCATAATTCATTTTTTCGAGATAGCCCGTAGGCGAATTGGTACAAAGATAATCGGGGCCGGGACACAACGAAATCGTGGGAATTCCGACCAAATACAAAGGTTGCCCTTCTCCAAAATAAACAAAATTCTTCGGTTTAAGCGTCATGGTTTTTACATTTTTTCTTTCTTTTAAGCAGTCCAAATACAGTTTGTTGAGCTTGCTATTTGCTACAAACACCAGTTCAGGATCGATATCGCTTACTTTCATGTATTCTTTCCGATCCTTGCTGTCGCGCCACTCCGTGCATCCCAAATGCTCAATCGATACCCCCGCAACGGCTTTTCTGTGACAACCTTTGCCATCCCAAAACTCTCTGTGTTTTTTAAGAAATCTATTCGTCGCTTGGTTTAACGGCGAACCGAATTGCGGAAGTTGAAAATGCCCCGTAATAAAAGAAAAAATGAGTGTCCTCTCTCTTTTTTCTTCGGGGATACGACTAAAATGCTCGATAAGGGAAAGCAAGCCGATCGCCCCGTTTTCTTCAAACGCATTGGTACCGTCGGTGTGTGTGTTAATTAAAATTGTTTCATTGTCATTTTTGCCCTGTAAGACAACATATAGGCTTTGCGTCGGGCTTTTCTCTACGATGTCGGCTTCAAGCACCAATTCGGCAGACCCGCCTTTCTTTTCTGCCTCCAAAATTCTTGCGCCGTCTATATCATTCACCCATAAGGCGGGGCAATCTTGATAAAATGTGATAAAGGGCAAGTACTGGTGCGCGGCGTTATCGGGAGAACACCCGTGCATGATACATATTACCCCTTTAGCGCCCATACGCTTTGCCCGCTTTAGCATGGGGGCAAAGACAAAGGAGCTTACGACAGGGCTTGCCATTTTCTTTGGCGGGCAATAGTCTTGGGGATATACGCTTCTTTTTTTAAAAACAAGACCCGCGTCTGCTTCAAAAACAGACATCGCGATCACGGCTATTTTATTGGCAGACCCCATATAATTGCCGATATTCTTACCCGCATCAAACAACTTACCGCTTACCCCTTCGGCATCCGTAACGCCGCTATAAGGATAATAGCTAACATCCTTAATTTCGAATTTTTCGTCTCCGTCATCTATGACAAGCTTCCACCTTTTGGGCTCCCATCTTTTTTTAAGGGTCAATTTGTCTTGGAAACAAGGCACTCCCATTTCTTTCAGTTCTCTTTTGATAATGCCGATAAACTCGGCATGCGCTTTGTTGCCCGTAAGCCTTGGTCCCAAAGATACCATTTCTTCTACCAAAGATTGCATTTTTGTAACATCGTACATGGTTAATTCTCCCTATTTTTCTTCCGCATAAGCAGAAATTTTGGTTTGTATTTTATGTGTTTTTCTGTATAGAATTTCGCTAACCGCCAAAACAGCAAAACTCATAACGTTAAAAACAAGATAAATAATAATAACATTCACAGGTGGCTTGGTACCCCCGATAATGGGCAATTTGGAAGCGTCAGACAACGCCATAAAGTTTTCGCCCGACATCTTGTTGGCAAAGAGAATAATTGCAAACAGCGCCACATTGCCCAAAAGCACGCCCCCTATTTGCTTGAGGCGCGGCGTATACCCTCTTGCGGTAATCAGCATACAAGCCATGTAGCCGTTAAGCACATGGAAAAGTATGCTTGATATTGTATAGAGATGGATGGGAGAATGATGCGAAAACACTGTGTAGGGATACACAATTACTGCGATACAGCTAAGTAGTCCTACCGTAAACGCAAGCGGATAGAACCATTTCTTTTTTATCACAAAAATAGCCAAAATAAGAAGATACATCGCTATTTCGGACATCTCGAACTTAATAATGGAATTAAAATAATGCACCTTGTAAACATAAATCGCGTATAAAGTATAGCGCAAAACCATGACAAGCCCCATCGCCAACGCGCCCGCTTTCAGATACCTTTCTCTTACCGCGAGAGGCTTTTTCCTTGTACGGTACACCAAGAAAAACGCGAAAAAGTTCAAAGGTGCGATGAACAACAAATGCATAATGATATAGACATAGAGCGGCACCTCTACGGGTGTCATAAGAACATAAAGTTCGTAAAATCTGCTTAAAAAGAACATGATTTTTCTTAGTCAATCCGCTTCTTACTAATTGAAACGAATTATCTCTTCCTCCCTCTTATTAACGAAAATATTTTACCATATCGTTTTTATCGTGTCAATGATGAAGTACAAGAAAACAACCTAATACGGAATGAAACATGATAGTATCCGCAATACTATTCCTATAATAGACCTATGATAAAAAGCATTACGGATACACCGCTATTTTATAAACTTTTTATAAGGCCGAATTGGTTTGTGAATCGCTATGTCAAATCCGTGTTGGAAGAGCATTTCAACTTTGCGGGCAAAGAAGTATTGGATTTTGGTTGCGGGGTAGGCTCTAGCAGTTTTATGTTCCGCCCCGACCGCTATATCGGTGTTGATTGCGATGCAAAGCGCATCGGATACGCCCAAAAGACTTTCCAAAAATACCGCTTTATCGGTATTGATAACAACAAGCTGCCGCTTCAGACAAATAGCGTCGATTATGTATTGATTCTATCCGTCATACACCATATCTGCGATAAGGATTTTGAAATATATCTTAACGAATTCCAAAGGGTTTTGAAAACAGACGGTGTCATCCTCGCAATCGAACCATGCTTGTATCCCGAGCATAAAATAGGTAACTTCATCATGAATACTTTAGATAAAGGCGCCTATATTCGTGACGAAGGCGCCTATCTCAATCTTTTTCACCAACAAAATTACGCAACAAAAACACTTAAGAGATATAGCCAAAACGGACTGTATCACAAGCTGTTTTTTACAGCGAAACCAACAAATTATGTTAAAACATGAAAACGCTTTACAGCATTTTCATGTTTTTGTAAAGGATATTTCCGTTTTCGTCAACGAATTGCTTGTCCGCATGGACTTTCTCTACGGTACCGATAAACATTTCGTGAGACCCCGTGAGAATAGAATCCACCACCTTACACTCGATATTGACAGGGCAATCGGTAAGGAGCGGCGCATTGACGCATTCGCCGTCGGCTGTTTTGATATTCAGCTTTGCGAATTTATCCTCGTTTCTGCCACTGACCTTCCCTAAATAATCGTACATTTCTTTATTTTCCGCCGTTGCGATATTCACAACAAAACACCCCGTTTCTTTAATAATATGATAAGAGTAGCGCGATGGCACAATCCCTACCATAATCATCGGAGGCGCATAACTGCAGTTGCCCGCATACCCCACAACCAAGGCGTTGTCCTTTCCGTCTTTATCTCTGCACGATACAATAATTGAGGGCATTGGTTTCATGCACGATTTTTTCAATGCTTCCGTTTTTTTCATGGATAACTCCTTTTCACTCTATTTACTCGGTAAAGCGGCGATTGTTTCGATAGCCTTATCCAGCCACTTTCCGTCGAACAATTCTATCATTCCTCTGTCGCAAGCCGCCGCAAGCTTCGGGTCTAACGGAATCCTACCCAGAACATCCAAATGATAGGCTTTTGCCGTCTCTTCCAATTTACTTTTGCCGAAAACCTCGATTTCTTTGCCGCAATCGGGGCATTTGGCATAACTCATATTCTCAATAATCCCAATCACGGGTATTTTCATTTGTTCTGCCATATTGACCGCTTTCGCAACGATCATAGACACCAACTCTTGCGGCGAAGTCACCACAACGATTCCGTCTACGGGGATGGACTGAAACACGGTCAGCGGGACATCGCCCGTTCCCGGAGGCATGTCGATAAACATGATATCGACTTCATCCCAGATAACTTCGGTCCAAAACTGTTTGACCATATTGGCAATAAGAGGCCCTCTCCAAATAACGGGATCCGTTGCGTTTTTTAGCAGCAAATTGGTAGACATCACTTTGATGCCCTTATGACTCTTTGCGGGGAACATGCCCAAATCGCACGCGTCTACTCCTCCCGTTATCCCGAAAGCCTTGGGGATAGAAGGACCTGTTACATCTGCATCAAAAATAGCCGCTTTTAAGCCCGCTCTTTCTGCAAGCACCGCAAGCATCGAAGTCACGATAGACTTCCCAACGCCGCCTTTGCCGCTTACTACGCCCACAACTTTTTTTATTTTGCTTAGTTTGTTGGGTTTCTCTGTGAGATCTCTCTCTGCGCAATTTTCATTGCAGTCTTTGCAGTTATGATCGCAATCTTTGCTCATGCTATTGCTCCTTTAGTTAGTATACAATTTTACATTGTCACCAAAAAGGTAACAATGCGTATCCTATTATAACACAAAATATATTTTAAGAAAAACACTTCATAATACTTGCAAAGCGATATGCGCACAAAGTGATTCTTTAGTCCTCATTGTCTTGTATTGCGGGATGAATATCAGCTAGAAAATCGAGTTCGTCTTTTTCGTAAGCTTTGATGTTGTCCTCTGCGCAAGCATTCACATTTTTATAAACTTTGATGCCTGCGCGAAGCAGCACTTTGGCAGAATTCTCGCCGTAACCGGGAGCAATAATCACTTTGATATTATTATCGATAAGAAATTGCGCGGCCTTGATTCCCGCGCCGACTTTAATCTCGGTGGCGATATTCTCTAAAAATATAGTTTTTTTCGTTTCTGTGTCGTATACAAGAAAATATGGCGCCCTTCCAAAAGAAAGGCATACGACAGAATGAATATCTTTTTCGTTTACGGGTATTGCAATTCTCATGATTCTCTCCTATTTTTCTATTTACGGCACAACTTCATTTACCAATTTCTGACAATCATTGTACCGCGATAAGCGGAAAGAAGCGCAAAGGTTTCCCCCGCGTTTCTTTCCGAATGCAAAAACCTTAACGGTTTAGCTGCCTATTGATTTCGTCCAGCCTTGCTTCCAGCGCGGCTTTCTGTTCTTCCAAATTGGTTTTGGAATCTGCATAAACAGGATAATAAGGCACTCTTCTGCAGTTATAACCGCGTCCAAAGCCCATACCGAAACCTCTTCCATATACCGGACGGTTAACACCGCTGCATACACCGAGGCCGCGACCAGTCATAGCTCCTTGACCCAAAGGGCCTGTTCCATCTCTTCCGGGCATTTTTACACACCTCCTTTTCTTAGTTTCTGACATATGTCAATATTATTATACGCCATTTCTGACAAATGTCAATAACTTTTTATAAATTATTGCAATCTTTTTTTGTTTTTTTCTAAACTTTTTCAATTATCTCATTGCTGTATAAAAAATATGATTTGATAGATAAATAATATGAGGTGTATTATTATGAAAGTATCGAAATTGATGACAGACGATGTAATTACCGCGGCACCTGAGAGCAGTCTCTACGATGTCGCGCAACTGATGAAAGAAAACGATATCGGTTTTTTGCCTATCGTATACGAGGGAAGATTAGAGGGTGTCGTGACAGACCGTGACCTCGTTTTGCGAGGATATGCAGAGAAGAAGCCGGAGAGCGCACCCGTCAAAACTGTGATGACAACCGATGTTATTACGGTAGAAAAAGATACAACCGTAGACGAAACCGCTAGAGTAATGGCAAAAAATCAAGTGAGAAGAATTTGCGTTACAGACCATGGGAAACTTATGGGCGTTTGCGCCATTGGCGACCTTGCCGTCGAAAACAACTTTGATAACGAAGCGCAGTTTGCGTTAAGCAAAATATCTCATCGACATAGAGCGCAATTGTAAGAAAAAAAATTGATTTCATAAAAAAACAGGTCATGCGACCTGTTTTTTATTCCAGCCATTTAAGGCATAGGTTTATATTGTCTGTACGACATATAGGGGTTATCCCATCCGTCTATGTCTTTTGTATACTCGTAAGCTCTGTTTTCAACGAGCCCTCTTCCCCCGTCTCGCTCGATACGGGATAAACAAATATCGTTATACGCCTTATCCACTGTTATCTCGTAATCTAACACATTGGAATACTCATATTTTGTGGCGTCTATAAAGTTTTCGTTGCTGGTAGGGTCGGTATCGTATTGGATATCGGTCTCGGTAATGTTCAAATAATTCTCTTGAGGTTTGGTATATAAAAACAAGTAATTATTCGTGCTTACCTCCAACATCCCTGCAAAAGTAACATTATTTTGTTGCTCCCATTGGGAAGTTGTATGGTTATAAGAATATTGCTCATAACTGTCTTGAACCGCATATTTGAAAAAATAGGTCGCTTGTTTGGTACTGTCTACAGCATCTCTGTCGTACTTGATGATTTGCCAGTCGTTGCCTATTTTGGCAGTCTTATAATACCAAGGCGCCCCGGGATTATGTATGGCATTGTCTGCAACTTGCACGGTAATCACAAAATTTATAGGCAGCGTATAATCCGTTATTTTTGCTCCTGTTTCGGTGTGATTGTTGCCGTCCTCGTTTCCGTTAATTGGCGCACCCGACTCGGTGTCGCCGCAAGCGCAAAGCCCCGCCGCAATCGTGCAACACAATATCATAGCAATCATCAATACAAATGCCTTTTTCATAAAAAACCTTACACCACTTTATGCCTATATCATACGAATGTTTTTTACTTTTGTCAACGGACGACAAAAAGTTTATCTTCTTTTTCCGCCTCGATAAGGTTTGCGCGCGCCGCTTCTGCGATTGCCGCTTTGGGGGATTTTGCTTTTATCCGATTCGCCTTTATTATTTGCATGGTTATTGAAATAGTTGCGACGGGCCTCTCTCGCTCTTTGCACGGCATAGCGCTCGATGCTTTCCGCCATTTCGTGTTCTTGGATATCGGATTTGGTCGCCATTTGCACCTCCGACAAAAGCACCAGTTCGTCTTGATTGCCGATAAAGGTGATCGCTTTGCCACTTTTTCCGGCGCGTCCCGTACGCCCGATACGGTGAATATAATTTTCCATATCATTGGGCATATCGTAATTAAAAATATATTCTACATCGTCTATATCGATACCTCTTGCGGCAACATCGGTCGCGATAAGGTATAAAGATTGATGCGCCTTTAATGCCGCCATAACCCTTTTGCGCTCATTCTGACGCATATCGCCATGCAAAGCAAGCGTGTCGTATCCGCTTTGGGTCATAATAGGCAAAAGCGCGTCTACCATGCGTTTTGTATTGCAAAATATAATAGAGCACTTGGGAGTGAGCCTTCGGAACAACTCGATAAGGGCATACTTTTTTTCGGCGCCACTGACACGGATATAAGTTTGTTCGATTTCGTCTATCGTAGAGTTTGGTTGCCCTATCTCTATATATTCGGGATCCTTAAGATGCTTTTTTGCGATTGCTTTAATGGGATCGGGCATAGTTGCCGAAAACATAAGAGTTTGTCTTTTTGGGGATGTCTGTTTTAAAATACATTCGATATCTTCGCGGAATCCCATGTTCAGCATTTCGTCTGCCTCGTCCAAAACAGCCAATTTAAGATCGTTTAGCTTGAGGGTTTTTCGCCGTAAGTGGTCCATCAGTCTGCCGGGCGTACCTACCACAATTTTGCCGTTTTTTAACGCTTGCACTTGTTTTTCCATATTAGAGCCACCATAGATAGGCACCACACGGCACCCCTCTCTATGTTCGGTCACCTTGCGCAACTCTTCCGTAACCTGCACGCACAGTTCTCTAGTGGGGCAAACCACCAACACTTGACAAACTCTGGTTTCGGGGTCGACCATCTGGATTGCGGGCAAGCCATACGCTAACGTTTTGCCCGACCCTGTAACGGATCTTCCTACAACATCCCGACCTTCCATAATAACGGGTATGCATTTCGCTTGGATTTCGGTAGGTTTTTCGAATCCTCTTTGCTCGATTGCTTCTTGAATGAAGTCTACTGTATTAAAATTATCTGTCATTTGTCTCCGTATACCAAAAATGCAAAGAAAAAATCTTTGCATTCCTTCCTATATGATTTCTTATCGGTTATAGATATAGTATACAAAAAATCGCAAAATAAGTCAAATATTCACGCATAATCTATTTTTATTTTTTGTCTAAGGAACAGTAAATAGAGGTGCCCAATTAAGGAATCAATTGCTCTTTGATCTTAACAAACCGTTTTTGTGTTGTACCTTGATATTGCACCGTCTCTTCCCACATAGATGCGGGACGCACCCAAAGCCCCCGTTCGCCATATAAAGCGCGGTAAACTACCATATCTTCTAAGGTTTCGCTGTGCTTTGCCACTCCTATTACCTCATAGAAATTGCCTTTAAAATGTTTATATTTACCAAGTTCTATCATGTTTCAACTCCTTCTGGGGGCTAAATAGAGGTGCCCAAATTACAAAGTGATGGCAGAGGTCAAGGGGTGTCTTGTCGTCGTACTAATGCTTGATATCCCAAAGTTCGTCTATCCCTTTCAGACTGTCAGGAAACCAATAGACGCATGTATTACTATGTCGATGCGGACCGTCCTCGTCAGAAACAAGTTTGTTCCAGGCTACTACCTTATAAGTTAGCGCCCCATAAACCTTTGTTCCGCCGTCTTTATATGTTGCTATGTGAAATGGGAAAAACAAAACAATGAATATCCCTATTACCAACAATGCTGTTCTTATTTTCTTTTTCATGATGATACCCCTATCTAATATATAAATCTCTTACTTTAATCTACCATAATAATCAATACGTTTCAATACAAACATTTATTTTTTTATCAA
>JAQVTZ010000218.1 GCA_028699795.1 Clostridia bacterium
GGCAATAGCCGGCACCTCTGCCCCCACGGCACACAATTGTTGAACTTCTGCAATATGCACGATAAGCGGATTGTCCTGCGGTCTGCCCTTTGCAACAAAAATAGACTTTACGGCCTCGGCATTGCAAGCGTCCGCCCCAAGCCCGTACACCGTTTCGGTAGGAAACGCCACAAGCGAGCCCTCTCTAATGAGCTCCCCCGCCTTTTCTAATAATTCTTCTTTCCCTACAATCGTTTTCAATGATAACTAACCTAAATTCTATTTATCCTTCTGATTTTATTATCCTCAACCCCACTCTCTACCCTCTTCACGAAATAATATACTTCGGGTTCTTCTCGGGCCTTGCGTTTAGTTCGGCCGCCTTTTCTTCGTATCCTGCGCGGCCCAGTAGCGCGTAAGTCACGTTTTTGCCTTCTTCCACACCGGGTTGATTATAGGTGTCGATATGAAGCATTGCGCCTGCATAAGCGGTTTCCAGCATAAAAAACATTAAGAGTTGTCCTACGGTGTGCGCGTTTACCTCGGGCAGGGTGATACGGCGGTTGAGCCGTTCGTTTTTGGTTAACGCGTATTCAGTGGCTTCCATTTCGCAAGCAATCAATTCGTTTAAGGTATGTCCGCAAAGGAAACTGACGGAAGGATACTCTTCGCAACCGTCGCTGATTTCTATCTCCGCGCGGTATTTGTCCACCGCAATAAAAGTAACAACCTTATCAAAAGGTCCTTCGGTGTATAATTGTACTTGACTGTGTTGGTCGGTAACGCCCAACGCCTTAACAGGCGTTTGTCCCGCATAGACCGTTTCGCCTTTTTTGTTCACAGCTTTCCCGAGGCTCTCCGCCCAAAGTTGGCAATACCAATCCGCCATCAATCTTAGGCTGTCGGCATAAGGCATCATCACACTGATGTTTTTCCCTTTATTCATCGCGATATATTGGGTCGCGGCGGCGGCAAGCGCCATATTGCTGCGGATATCTCCTTTTCGGCAAGCCCTATCCAGAAAGGCTGCGCCTTTTAGAAGTTCTTTGATATCGATACCGAGTACCGCCGCAGGCAACAGCCCCACGGGAGACAACTCGCTAAATCTGCCACCAACGCCTGACGGCACAAAAAAGGTCTTTAGGTTTTCGGCCTTCGCTATTTTAATAAGGTTACCTTTTTGCTCGTCTGTGGTCGCGATAATATGTTCGGACGCGTCCTCGCCGTAGGCTTTTTTCAGCAAATCCATAATGATGAGGTATTGGCTCATGGTTTCGGAAGTCGAGCCGCTTTTGGTAATCACATTAAACACAGTTTTTTCGAGGTTGAGTATATCCAACAGCGACGCCATTCTTTCGGGATCGACATTGTCTTCTACATAAAACTTGGGCGCCTTCCGCTTGCTTTTGGGCAGTTCGTTATGCCGAAGATGACATAACGCTTGAAAAACCGCCATCGGTCCCAATGCGGAGCCGCCGATTCCCAATACGACAAACGCGTCGCATTTGCGTCTTATCTTTTTCGCGGTAAAAAGAATATCCTTCACAATTTCGGTCTGGTTATAGGGTAACTCCGTCCAGCCCATCATGCCCGTTCCACGGTTTGCTTTGAAATACGCGTGCGCTTCCGCCGCTTTCGCTTTTACGGCGTTTATGTCTTTGTCGGTGAGGCCTTCTTTTGCCCCTACATAAACCGACATCATATTGTTATAATCGAACCTGATACTTTCTGCCTTTTTTACCATTACTGTCTTCCTCCGAAGTAATATATTATAGTGTAAAGTGTGGAGTTATTGATTTTATAATAAAAGTTTTTGTCTCGCTTTTTCCAGACACTCTAACAGGTATTCGCGACCCTCGCGAATATCTTCATAGTTGTTATAATTTTTGCTATAAAGCTCCATCATCAGCGGGCCATCGTAGCCGATATCCGCAAGCCGCACGAAAAGCTCTGTAAAGTCGAATATCCCTTTGCCGGGCACCGAAAGCTGACCCAATTCGTCATAATCGCAAAGATGCACATTGACGAGTCTGCCTTTCATGCATTCTAAAAAGTCCAACGCGTGCAGTCCCGATTGCATGGCCTGTTTAATATCGAGGCAAGCCTTGATGGACGGACTGATTTCGCGCAGTTTTGCGAAAAATTCGGGCTGATAAAAAAATGCCCAGCTCACATTCTCGTAAGACAATTCACAACAACCGCTTTCGCTTTTTAATAACGCGCAAAGTTCTTCCGTACGCGTCCCCAGCCTTTGATAGTCGAACACATAGTTTCTGCCGCGCAATCTTGCAGGCCCGTGAAAAGTATAATATTTTGCCCCCAGTATCCCTGCCGCCCTTGCCGCTTGCTTAAAGATAGACTCGCAGTCTTCTCTGGTACGGGGCATCATGTTGTATAATTCGGGCTCGAATTGTTGGTTGAGCGTATGAATACTGTAGATGTTTAACCCGTTTTTTCTCTCATTCACAAGCTTTGCAAAGCTCTCGCGATATTCCGAAAAGGTCGTCAAAAACACCTCACAGGTCGCAAACCCGAGTTCCTTAATAATATCAAATGTGTCTTCTGTCAGCTGTCTTCCGAAGAAACTGGCTGTAGAGATACCTATTTCCATAACATACTCTATTTTATTTTTACTGTATTATAACACTCAAAAGAGGCATTTAGGCAAATCAATCCAAAGATTTCTTAAAAAAGGTTAGGTTATTCTTTTGTAAATCTAACATATCAACAAATTTTGTCTTATAAAAATATGAAAAATATGTTACATTATAGATATGAGATTTCGAAGCATTACTAAAAGTGATAAAGACAAACTGTACGAATTGTACGCAAAGCAAAAAACTTTGGGAA
>JAQVTZ010000219.1 GCA_028699795.1 Clostridia bacterium
TATTGGATATAGAGGATATATCGAGGCGTATCCTGTAGAAAGCGTAAAATAACATCTCCTCTTAAAGATTGACGAATTATTTATATTTAGACACCTGCTAACTGTGTTATAATGGTTCCGTTATTAAGGTTTTTAGGAGAGAAACATGGCAGAACAAGTAGACACGGTTGTCGAAATTGCAACCGCTAGCAGTGCCACACAAGAGATCAAACATGAGCAAGTGCCAACTGCCGAAAAAGTAAGTTACGCGCTCACCAATACGGGACAGACCATGATCTATGGTCTGTTCAGTATGCTCATGCTTTTTATGACCGATTACTTATATATCAATTCGGCAATCGCGGGGTTAATTATTGCTTTAGCAAGAGTGTTTGATGCGATGAATGACCCAATTATGGGACAACTGGTGGATAAAACCAAAACCAAATGGGGTAAATGCCGCCCTTATATGCTGTTTACGCCCATTCCCGTTGCCATTTTCGCGCTCTTGATGTTTGCTCCTTGGCAATTGACAGGCGGCAGTGCCATCGCGTATTCCGTAGCCATTTATTTGGTTTTTACGGTTGTCTATACCGCAAACGATATCCCGTTTTGGAGTATGTCTGCCGTTATTACGACAGAACCCAAACAGCGCACGACCATTGTCACCATGACAAGACTGATAGGGGGCTTGGGTTCTGCCTCCACGATCGGGCTTTTTTGGTTTTGCAATAAGTTTTTTATAGAGAAACTGGGCGCCTCGTATCATTCGGGCTTTTTCTTTGCCGCTTGTGTTTTTTGTGTGATAGGTACCGCGCTCATGCTACAAGGTTTTTTCAGAACAAAAGAAAGAGCGGTAGGCGACTCCAAACAAAAGAACTTATTGTCTAATTTAAAGCTGATTTTCAAAACAAAGCCTTTGCTTATCAATCTTATAGCGGGCGCGCTCTATTCCATTATGACGGTAGGTATGGCAGCGCTTACGACCTATTTTGTCAAATGGAATGTCAAAGAGGTTTTTAGCAATATGTCCTCGGTAGACATTATGAGCATCTTTACGCCCGTGATAGGCATTTTGCCTGCAATCGCTTCGGTTGTCGGGCTGCTCATTGCCCCGTATTTAATAAGAAGGTTCCAAAAGAAAGACCTGTTGATTTATTCCTCCATTCTTGGCGTGATAGTAAATATCGCATCTTTCTTTATCGGTTATCAAAATCTTTGGGTATTCTTAATGCTCAGATTCTTTGCGTTCTTACCGGTAGGTATCTGGTCCAGCGTTACAACGCTTATGATAGGTGACAGTGTGGATTATATCGAGTATACCACCGGCAAAAGGGTAGAGGGTACCTGTTTTTCTTTGCTTACCTTTATGGGAAAATTCCAAAACAGCATCAATGTCGCGATCACAGGTTTAATACTTTCTTTGGTAGGGTATAACGGCGAGCTTAAGCCCGATGTTGCACAGCAGTCACCCAAAGCGTTGTTTGGTATCTTCGTTATGGTAACCTTAGTAATGGGATTGGGATACCTATTATCCATGATACCATTCTTTTTCTATAAACTAGATAATGAAACCTGCAAAATGATGGCGGAAGAAAATCTTAGAAGACGCTTGGCGCAAGGTAACACGCAAGTGGAAACGGAGCCATGTACAAAAGAGACTATTCTTTAAACAACTGAGTAGGTAAGACGAGTTTTTCTTTATAAGGGAAGGTGGAATCGTATTCTTCTAGGCCGTTGATATAATCAATGCCCTCGAGAGCGTAAAACTTTCCTTTTATTTTCGCTAAAGCTTGAGGGCGTAATTCTAACGCCATAAAATCATCAAAATTGTCTCCGTCTTTTGTTGTGATATGATATTTTGCCGCATTCACAAAGCCGAACCGAGAGTAATAAGAAGCTCTGCCGTAAATAATGACACAACCGAATCCCATTTGTTTGGCAAGCGCAAGCGTTTTTTGGATAAGCGCGCTGCCGATACCGCATTTTTGATATTGCGGTAAAACGCTTACAGGTCCAAACGATAAAGCGGGGTAGCTTGTTTCGCCATCTTCGATTCTTGCCAAGCTGTACATAATATTGCCGACGATTTGGCCGTTCCGTTCGGCAACATAGTCTAATTCCTTCACGAAAATAGAACTTTTGCGTAATAAATATGCCAAATAATGCTCGTCACAACCGGGCTTGTATACATTCCAAAAGGCTTCTCGTGTGAGGTGTTCTACGGCGCGGTAGTCTTTTTCTTCTTCAAGTCTAAAAATTATGTCATTCATAACAGTTATTGTTGCATCTCGATAATTTTGTCGGCCATACTGCCTGCTTTTTTCCATAAACTATCCGCTTTTTTTACCCATTCGGGATAACCGTGAGAAGTGTCGGGATATTTTTGGTAATGCTTCTGCAATTTGCCTGCAATCAACACAGATTTGACCAAAGATTTTACTGTTTTGGCTCGGATATTGCCTGTGAAGAGGCCCATTGCCACCTTGCTTACAAGTTTGATAATCTCTATGGGGCTTAGTTCCGCGGCAAACTTGCGATTCATCTCAGTCATGTCTTTATCGTTGAATACGATACCTTTTTTGAATTCGTAATCGTTTTCTTCCGCCGTACAGTCTACGGCGCCTGTGAGCGTCGCAAGAAGATTGGCAAACGCCGCGCCCTGTGTGCGGAAATAACGGACATTGATTTGCCAAATAAGCTCTTTTAGCGGGTACAAACGGGTTTTGATGACTTTTCCGATCACATCTGCGGCGATATCGCAAAGGATCCAAGAGGCGGTAATGCCCTCACCGCTATAAGGTTTGGTGATGCACGCGCTGTCTCCCATTACGACAAATC
>JAQVTZ010000047.1 GCA_028699795.1 Clostridia bacterium
GGGCCCGGATAGGCTAAATAGAAATGCCTTAATAGGCTATGGAGTCTACATCGCCGCCGAGAATTTCGAAACGCGCTTTGAGGCAACTTTGATTGTCTTCGTTGGTATACATGGTAAAAATCAAGTACGGCTCTTGATTGTAGCTGCTGTCGTACCCGCCTATATAGACGGCGGTGTAATCTCCGCTGTACTCGCTGTGCAACTCTTTGACACTGTATACGCTATTTAACTCTAATGCAAGACCTTCGGGCAAGCTGAGTTCCGTAATGCCGTTTCCGCTCTCTATTTGCTGTTTTAGGTTCTCATACTCGGGATTTCCGTCATCCAAACCCGCAATTCTTAGCCCAAGACTGTTTTCGATTAAGGCAAGGCTTCCGCTGACATCGGTAAGGTCGAACCCCGGGAATAGCACTTCTAAATATTGATAGCTGAAGCTTTCTATTTCTTCGTTACCCATCGCCATATCTCCCGCCATGAAGTTCACAAATGAGATAAGCTCTTCGGTGAAGGCAATCTTAACTTGGCAAGTACCGTCTTGGTTCAGCTTAATGTAAGATTGCGACGGGTCCAAAAGAGATTCGGCTAAATTGAGACTGTCACCTAACAACGCGCCAAGCGTAAATTCGGTAATGGTAAAAGTGGTGTCTTGTTCTAAGTAGTTGTATTCGGGTTGCTTGTCACAAGCTGTCAAGGCTACTGCCGAAAGTGCAACCATTGCGATAAGCATTGTTATAGCTACTGCTAATTTAAGTATCTTTTTCATAGTGCGCTCCCTCTCCCTTAATAGTATTTGGGCGTAATGCCGAGTGTCGCATCGAAATAAAGCCTAGAAACCTCTTCGTAAGTGTCCGCTTTTTTGATACTCCTGTTTATGGTTTTGTAGTCCACCGTTTCGGCAAACATGCGCTCCAATTGTTCTGTTCGGATTTCTTTATATCTTTTTAAGAAATCTTTGTCTGCGAGCTCGAGGGATTCCAACAACTTTTGCGTGGTGAGCGCGGCTACCGCGTGACCTTCGTTGGAGGGGTGTATCCAGTCGTTAGAAATAAGCCTATTGCCCCGCGCTCTGTCAGCCTTGTATACTTCGTCGAAATCTTTGTAAGCATCTGCGATATAAAACGCGTTGGGATGTTCGTCGAGGTAATCCCACAGTACAGCGTTTAAGCGTATCAATACGCGAGAAGTTACTTCGCGGTAATCTTCTTCTTCGAAACCCATCTCGGCCAAAGTTTGCTTTGTCCCATCAAAAATCAGTATGCAATCGGGATCGCCGGGATTGTACACCGTTTGGAAAATAAGTACTGCATTGGGATTGAGTGTCTTTAGCTCGTCTACAATATTGGCAATATTTTGTTTGGAGTTTACCAAAATGCTGTCTATTCTGTCATATCTGTCTTGCGCGGCTTCGATGAGCATTGGTCCGAAACCACTAAGTAGTACATCGTTTCCGAGTATCGAAATATGGATGATGTCGGCTTCCTTAATATGAGTGCGGGTCATGTTGGCTCCGTAATCTTCTTTGCGGATAATGCTTAAGAGCTGTCCTGTTTTGTGGCCCGATACCGAACGGTTATAATACTCAAAACCATTGCATCTTCCGATAATGGAATAATAGGCGTAGTTATTCCGCTCCGAAACAGGCGAAGGCCCCGCAAGCCCTTCCGCGATCGAGTCGCCAAGATACACAATTTTGATTGGTTCTTCTTTTTCGCATGCGCCCATGATAAATAGAGAGCCGCACACCATGACCATACAAAGAATCAAGCATACAACTTTTTTCATACTCCCTCCAATTTTAAAATACTGTTCGAGTTATAACATAAAAACACCAATTTTGTCAATACCGAATGGTGTAAATATGCGCGCAGGGTTGACATAAATTTCTATAATGATATATTATTAGACAAGGTGAATATAAATGGATTATAAAAAATTCGAAAAATTTTATTGGCTCAGAATCGATCGGGGCGAAGAAATCGCCAGCTCGTTGCGCCGTTTTGCCGCAAAAGAAAACATTTCTAACGCCTCCGTAAACGGATTGGGCGCGGTAAATTATGCTGTGGCGGGACTTTACGATACCGCTTGCAAGAAGTATATTTCCAACACTTTCAAGGGCGATATGGAAATCGTTTCGCTTCTCGGAAGTATCACCGAGATGAACGGGGAAGTCTATCTTCATCTTCATATCGGGCTTGCCGACGCAAGCGGCAAAATGTTCGGCGGACATTTGAACGAAGCCATAGTAAGCGGCACTTGCGAACTCAATATCACGGTATCCGAAGGCGGTATCGGAAGAAAATTCGACGAGGACATCGGGTTGAATCTATTGGATTTTGAATAATAAAATAAGAAACTACAAAAGAAATAGATAGAGGTATCATATGAAGCACGGATTTATCAAAGTAGCGGCCGCTACACCCACTATTAAAGTAGCGGATTGCAACTTAAACGCAGAGAATATTATTGTGGACTTAAAAGAGTGTGCTTCGCAGGGCGCCAAAATTATCGTATTTCCAGAGCTCGTTATCACGGGATACACCTCGGGCGACCTTTTTTATCAAGAAACCCTTCAAGACGCGGCAATAAAGGCTTTATCCAAAATTCGCAAAGCAAGCGTGAATATCAATGCGTTGATATTCGTCGGACTCCCTTTGCGGGTGGGTGGTCGGATTTATAATACGGCAGCCGCAATCTTCGAGGGCCGTATTTTGGGCGTAATCCCTAAAACTTATCTTCCGAATTACAACGAATTCTATGAAAAAAGACAGTTTGGGGAAGCGCCGCAAAAGAACAGCATCATCGAATTGGACAACCAAAAAGTTGTTTTCGGAACAAAAATTTTGTTTCAATGCCGTGATATTCCCGAGCTTATCGTCGCGGCAGAAATCTGCGAAGATTTGTGGGTGATGACACCGCCGTCCGCCGCGCACGCGCTGGCAGGCGCCTCGGTAATTGTCAATCTTTCGGCAAGCAACGAAACCGTCGGCAAAGAGGATTATCGCAGAAATTTGGTATGCGGACAATCGGCAAGACTCATTTCTGCGTATATATACAGCGATATCGGCGACGGAGAATCCACGACGGATATCGTATTTGCAGGGCATAATATCATTGCCGAAAACGGCAAAATCCTTGCGGAAACGCAGTTATTTCAGAACAAAACGATTTACAGTGAAATCGATGTCTATTCGCTGGCGTACGAAAGGTCCAAGCTTGCCAATTATGCAGGCAATACCGAAGGCTACGACACGGTCGAGTTTGTATTCAATCCCGCCGAAACTGTGTTAACAAGACAATACCCCAAGTATCCGTTTGTACCGTCTGAAGAACAAGAGCTTTCTAACCGCGCCGAGCTTATCCTTACGATGCAGGCGCACGGACTTAAAAAACGCATCCATCATACGGGGGTGAAAACCGTTGTGATAGGTGTAAGCGGAGGACTGGATAGCGCTTTGGCGTTGTTGGTTGCCGCTAGAGCGGTAAAGTTAGCGGGTAAAGATGCAAACAGCGTTTTGGGTGTCACGATGCCTTGTTTTGGGACAACAAACAGAACTTTAACCAATGCCCAAAGACTAATGACCGCTTTGGGTACAGGGTCCCAAAAGGTCGAAATCGGCGATGCGGTAAAAGACCATCTTAATAAGATAGGACATACGGGACAAATGGATGTAACTTTCGAAAACGCGCAAGCAAGAGAGCGCACGCAAGTGCTTATGGATATTGCCAACCTTACCAACGGGTTGGTAGTGGGGACGGGCGACCTATCCGAACTTGCATTGGGTTGGGCAACCTACAACGGCGACCATATGTCGATGTACGGCGTAAACGCTTCGGTCCCGAAAACACTGGTGAAATATCTTATTCGTTACGAGGCCTTAAAAGCGGGAGGAGAACTGAAAGAAGTATTACTAGATATTTTGGATACGCCCATCAGCCCCGAACTGTTGCCGCCGCAAGAAGGAGAAATCGCGCAAATAACAGAGGATTTAGTAGGGCCTTACGCCTTGCATGATTTTTTCATGTATTATTTGATTCGGATGGGATTTCCGCCGTCCAAAGTTTACAGGATAGCGAAACTTGCTTTTCTAAATGAAATGGATGAGGAAACCGTCAAAAAATGGCTGGAAGTATTCATCAAAAGGTTTTTTTCGCAACAATTCAAACGCAGCTGCCTGCCCGACGGTGTCAAAATCGGTTCGGTGGCGCTTTCCCCAAGAGGCGATTGGCGTATGCCGAGCGATGCTTCTCCTTCGCTATGGCTCAAAGAACTCGAACAAGAGTAAGCAACCACTTGTTAAATGAAATTTGGGCACCTCTACACGATATCGAGGTGCCCAGCTTATAATATTTCTCATCACCCAGTACCAATATAAATATTGACTTTATATATTGTTTATTCTATAATGTATACGACATAATATTGTTCAGGAGTAGTTATGAAAAAGTTAATTGTATTAGTTGTACTCGTTGCTCTTATCGCATTGTCCGCTGTGGCAATGCTAGGTTGTACCGAAAACGAAGAAACCGTAAAAATAGAAAAAATTGAAGCCGTTGTGGCAGACAATACCGTGTTTCATGTCGGCGATGCTTTCGATGCGTCCAAGTTCGAGATAACAGCAACGCTGTCGGACGAAACCGAAGTCGAAATGACCAACACCGCGGGCGTATTTTACGATAAATCCGAACTTCAACTTAACAATAACAAGTATAGCGAAGAAGGGACTTTTACCCTCAAAATTATTTACCTAGACAAGTACGAGGCCGAGGTCGAGATTACCGTACACGAAGAAGCGTAAGGTTCGGGGTTTAAGTCTTATGTTATTATCCAAACTGGTAGGCAATCGTTCTAAGGACAACCCTTCGGACGCCATGATAAAAAGTCACGCGCTTTTAGTAAGAGCGGGCTTTATCAAATTGGTGGCAAACGGCATCTGGACGCTGGGCACGGCGGCCAAAAGGATTGCTTCTAAAATAGAAAATATAATTCGCGAAGAAATGAACGCCATAGACGGGCAAGAGTGCACCTTTCCCGTTGTCATGCCAAGAGAGCTGTGGGAAGAAAGCGGCAGATACCTTACTATCGGTGAAGAAATGGTAAGGTTCCAAGACCGCAATGCCCGTGATCTTGTTTTGGGAATGACGCACGAAGAGGCGGCGGTGCATTTTGCGAGAGACAATGTGGTAAGCTATCAACAACTGCCTTGTATGGTTTACCAAATACAAACCAAGTTTCGCGACGAAGCAAGAGCGCGCGGCGGACTGATTCGGGTAAGAGAGTTTACCATGAAGGATGCATACTCCTTCCATATCTCACAAGAGGACCTCGAAAGATACTACCAAAAGGCATACGACGCGTATACCCGTATCTTCCAAAGGATAGGCATGAAGAATGTTGTGGCGGTCAAGTCCGACAGCGGCATGATGGGCGGCAGTGTATCCCATGAATATATGTTGCTGACTCCCGTGGGCGAAGACACCATTGTGCTCTGTCCCCAATGCGGCTACAAAGCCAATATGGAAGTCGCCGAATGCGTTATCGATACCTTAAAAGACGAAGTTTCGGCACCCAAAGAGGAAGTTTTCACGGCAGAAGCCAAAGAAATAAGCGAAGTATCGGCGTATCTGGGTGTCCCCGAACATAAGACGATAAAAGCGGTAAGCTTTCAGGTCAAAGGCGAGACAACTACCGTGCTTTGCTTTATCCGCGGAGACCTCGAAGTTAACGAGGCGAAGCTGAAGAAGATTATCCGCAAAGATATCGTGCCGTCCAATTTGTCGGACAGCGATAAATTGGTTGCAGGCAATATCGGGCCTATAGGCTTAAAGCTAGAGGATGCAATTATTATTTACGATGCTTCGCTTAAAGAAGCCAACAACATGGTGGTAGGCGCGAACCGTGAAGAGTACCATATCAAGGGTGTCGATTTTGCAAGAGATATCGAAGCCAAAGAGTATTACGATATTGCCAAAGTCAAAAGCGACGCGGTTTGTACCAAGTGCGGCGGTAAACTTCATATCAATAACGGGATAGAAGTTGGCAACATCTTCCAGTTGGGCACCAAATACACCAAAGCGATGGGCATGACGGTACTCAACAAAGAAGGCGCGTCCGTCAATCCTATCATGGGTTGTTACGGTATCGGCGTGGGGCGTGCGCTCGCTTCGGTGGCAGAAGAGTCTTGCGACGACAAAGGTTTGTGTTGGCCGATGTCGATTGCTCCTTGGCAAGTGTATCTTTGTCCGTTAAGAATAGATAACGAAGAGGTACGCGCAAAAGCTTACGAATTGTATGAAGAATTAAAAAAAGCAAAAGTGGAAGTTATTTTCGACGACAGAGAGGCTTCTCCGGGGTTCAAATTTTCGGATTGCGACCTGATGGGGATTCCAATTAGGGCGGTAGTCAGCCCCAGATCGTTAGCAAATGGCGAGGTCGAGCTTCAGTTGCGCGACGGCAGCCTCAAAACAAATGTAAAATATGAAGAGTGTATAGGCAAAATAAAAGAGATAATAGAGAATAGAGAATAGATAAGAGATAAAAGATAAGAAAGTAAGAGGTAATAGGTAAGAAACAAAAGATAAGAGATAAGAAAAATAGATAGAAGATAAGATATAAAAATTCAGATTAAGAAGGAAGGGAAATTGAAGAAGTTTATCATTATTTTCCTAGTGATCGTGTTAGCGGCTGTCGCATTGGTTGCCTGTGTAGACGACCCCGATGACCCCGTTGACCCCAATATAGGAAATAATAAGGACAAAGATGACTTCAAGACTCCCGGTTTTACCCAAGACCGTGCGTCGGCTTCAGAGATGTTTCACGATCTGATAGGTTGCGCCATGCAATCCATCAAACTTGCAAGTAGCGAAACGGTTCCGTCCCAAGCCTATAAAGCGGCGGTTCATTGCAGAGTTCAATTAGACTATAACGATATCCAATCTTATTTAATAATTAAAGGCAATTACGACCACCGCAAGCCCGAGGACACGGCGCTTATTTTCGAGATATACACCGTTGCAGACGATACATTACAGATAGGACTGTATTTTTATCAGAACGAAAACTATACCAATCTCTATATTCATTTAGACGAAAACCGAATAAGAATACCTTTATATAATTATAACCTTTCCGAGATATTTCCGCTAGAAATGAGATTCGATGCGGACGCAAGCTCTCTTGTAGCAAGCGGGTTTTTGCTATTTATGAATGTGGAAGGGGAGATTGATTACGAGTATAAAACAGTCAATGACTATTGCGAAAGGCATTATCGATTCGATGTGAATGTGGCGAGAAGTCTATCGAATCTCATTAACATGAATTCCGAATGGCAAGAGAACATGGGGTTAAGCATAGAAGAAATCGATTTTATTTTAAACAATGTGTTGGGCATCGACAGCGGCGACATCAATGACGGCAATATGCCCGATACGAATATAAAAGTAGAGTTTACCACTCAAGGCGGACACCCCGATTATTACGGATTCGGGAAGCTGACGAAACTGAAAATGAATTTCGATGCCGAATCAATGGAAACAGAGGATACCGTGTTCGGCAAGGATTTTAATTTAATTTTGGATGCGACCCAAATAAAAATTACCAATTCCGTGGTTTCCGATATCCCCGCCGAAGACGAGTTTGCAGATTATGTAGATTATTCCGACCGTCAATTTCGCTTGTATACCGCAATACAGTTCGAAGACGAGAGCGAGGCTTGCGATATTCAGCTGGACTTTATCTACGATGCTGCCAATGCCGCCAATACCCGTTTCGCGCTTACCGCGACAGGTCGCGAAAGCAAGCAAGAGCTTTGTTCTGTTTATTACCTTGACCGATATATCTATGTTAATTGGAAGAAAAATGGTACCGAGACCAACCTCCAAGGGCATTTCGATTTCAATGAATTTTTGGATTTAGTCCATATTGAGGCGAAAAAGAGTCCCAATAGGAGTGTAATTAGCATTCTTTCTTACATTATGGGAAGTTTGAGATTGCAGAACAATCAATCCATAAGTTATACTTTTATGCCGCAATTTTTCAGCGACTTCGCGGGATTAGACCACGAATCGTTGCTTGTGATTTTGGACGAATGTTCGGAGGAAGATGTAGCGGCCGTGCTGGAAGAAAACAGTACGGCGATTTCGGAGCTCAATAGGAGTTTCACATTCTTTATCGATTACGGCGTAAAATTAGTCGAACAAATCAGTACAATTGATTTTCCCGATATTCTTAACAGATTAAAATAAGCATCATGATTATTATAACAACAAACCCCGTACAAGTTACCGTACGGGGTTTATAATGTATTGCGAAAAGATTATGGAAAAGGTAGCAAAATTATTTGGCACCCTTATTTGATGACATCGTTCATCGTGTATAAGCCCGCGGGTTTTCCTTGTAAGAATACGGCGGCATTGATGCTTCCGTTCGCGAATACCGCTTTGCTTTCGGCTTCGTGCGACAGCGTTATCACCTCGTTATCCATGATAAACTGTACTTCGTGTTTTCCTACGATGGACCCTCCGCGTATGGCGTGTATCCCCACTTCGTTTTTTGTCCGTTTGCCGATGATTCCTTGGCGGCCATAAACGGGCTCTAGTTGGGGGCGTACGGTTTTTACGCCGTCTAAAAGCATGAGCGCGGTACCCGAAGGAGAATCTATTTTTTGGTTATGGTGTGACTCTAAGATTTCTATATCCGCTTGCTCACCTAAAAGCGAAGCCGCTTTTTCTACAAGTTTGACAAGAGCGTTAATGCCTACGGAAAGGTTGCCTGTGCGGAAAATAGGGATTTTCTTTGCGTTTTCTGCGATATAATCGTTTTCTGCTTGATCGTATCCTGTTGTGGCGAGAACGCAAGGGATACTTTTTTTAACCGCGTAAGGAAGGATATCGTAAAGCGCGGCTTTGACCGAAAAGTCAATAATACAATCCACCTTTTCAACAACATCCTTGATGTCGGTATACACGGGAACATAAATCCCGCGTCCGTCATACTTTTTGTCTACGCCGCAAATCGCTTTCGCATCGTCGCGTTGAGAGAGCGCATTGTAGACCATATGCCCCATCTTGCCGCCGATGCCGTATATTAGGATGTTTACCATTTGGATTCTCCTTGCAAAAAACAAATAACATATACTATGCTATCCATTTTGTTGTCGTATCTTTTGTAATTTTGGAACCTCTAGTTGATGTTTATAGGAAACCGAGCGCGCGCAATTCGGTTGCGAGGGTTTCCTCTTTACTGCACTTTGTAAGCGGCAGGCGCATATAGTCGTCGGGTATCATTCCCATGAGGCGCGCCGCGCACTTTACGGGAATGGGATTGACCTCACTAAACAACGCTTTAATAAGAGGTTCGATTTTGAACTGCATATCGCGTGAGCCTTTGATGTCGCCCTCAAAATACTTGTTAACCATATCCACCATGTATTGGGGAATGATGTTGGAAGCGACACTGATGACACCTTTACTGCCTAGGGTGAGCAAAGTATAGACCAGACTATCGTCTCCGCTGTACAAATCCATTTTGCCTTCCAGAAGCCTTGCTATCTCCAAAAACTGGGAAATATTCCCCGAGGCTTCTTTTACGGCCGCTATTTTTTTGTAACCCGCGAGCGCCAAAGCGGTTTCCGGAGCAATATTGACTCCGGTACGGCTGGGGACATTGTACATAACGACAGGGATGTTCGTGGCGTCTGCAATCGCCTTATAATGCGCGATAATGCCTTGTTGGGTACATTTGTTATAATAAGGGGTTACGGCCAAGATGCCGTCCGCGCCGAGCTCTTCGGCTTCGATAGCGTACTCGACAGCAGTATAAGTGTTATTGCTGCCTGCGCCCAGTATAACGGGAATTTTTTTGTGGACTTGTTTGATAACCGCAACGGCTACCGCGGTGCGCTCTTTGTGCGTCATGGTGGTAGGTTCGCCTGTGGTGCCATTTACGATAAGCGCGGCGACATTGCTTTTTAATTGTGTATCCACCAATTTTTCTAAAGAGGCGAAATCCACCTTGTCGTTTTGAAAAGGTGTGATCAGCGCTGTTCCTACGCCTTTAAATATTGTCATTGTTGTTCTCCTTAATCATTTAGAAAAGAGAGTTGTAAACTCTGATTTCTTATTTTTAATCGTTATCGCTTGCCATCAAGAATTCGACAATTTGTATTGTGTTGGTGGCTGCGCCTTTGCGGATGTTATCGGCGACAACCCAAAGATTGCAACCCGAATCTACCGAATCGTCGATGCGGATGCGACCGACATATACTTCGTCATGGTCTTCTGCAAGCACCGGCATGGGATACTTGAGGGCGGCTTCGTCATTGACAACCACAATCCCTTTTGCATTCGCTAAGACCTCCTTGATGCCCTCTAGCGTGCAAGGTTTTTGGAATTCGACATTGATACTTTCGCTATGGCCGTGGAATACGGGCACGCGCGCGGTGGTTGCGGTAATTCTAAGATTCTTGTCGCCCATAATCTTGCGTGTTTCGAAAATCATTTTTTCTTCTTCTTTCGTATAGCCGTTCGGCATAAACACATCGATATGAGGGAGGACATTTGCAAAAATAGGATAGGGGAACTTTTTGGGTGCTATGCCGTTCATACCATTTTTGAGGTCTTCGTACCCGGCAATGCCTGCGCCCGAAACAGCCTGATAAGTGCTGTATACAATCCTTTTAATGCCGTACTTGTCGTAAAGAGGCTTGAGGGCAACTACAGCTTGAATCGTACTGCAGTTGGGGTTTGCGATGATGCCGTTATGCTTTAGTGCGTCTTCGGCGTTGACTTCGGGCACGACAAGGGGCACCGAGGGGTCCATACGCCATTGACTGCTGTTGTCTACAACGACAGCGCCGTGAGCGGCAAAAACGGGCGCGTATTCTTTGGACACGGAAGCGCCTGCGGAGAATATGGCGAAGTCGATTTTTTTATCCTTAATATTTTTAGGGTTCAGCTCTATTACGGTATGATCTTTCCCCATAAAATGAATTGTTTTTCCTGCGGATTTTGCCGATGCAAACAGGTAATAATTCTCTACGGGGAGTTTGCGCTCTTCTAGAACTTGCAGAAACTTGTTGCCGACCATACCGGTTGCGCCGACGATTGCCATATTGTAACGCTTCATTTTTTTGCTCCTTAGAATAGACATGTTTTTCCATAATTATAGAGTACACCGACCTCATTGTCAACGGAATGGACCCGATACGAAGTGATTTTATCGTAAAATCCCCTTATTATATATA
>JAQVTZ010000220.1 GCA_028699795.1 Clostridia bacterium
AAGATAAAAACGAATACCTTACCCGTCCCGACCTTGGCAGACAATTCCCAAAAGCCGAATTGGAAAAGCTGGCGCAAACAGCGGGGAAAAATTGTGATGTGTTAATCTATGCAAGCGACGGATTGTCCTCTACCGCGATTAGGCGGAACTTAGAAAACATCTTGCCCGTGCTGACGGACGGCTTAAAGGCAAGAGGGCTGAAATTGGGGTCTCCGTTCTATGTCAAATACGGCAGAGTGGGCGCGATGGATCACATTGCAGAGGCGACGGGCGCTGCCGTTACTTGCGTATTGATTGGAGAGCGGCCGGGGCTTGCAACCGCCGAAAGCATGAGCGCGTATATCGCTTACAAAGCGACCGTCGGTATGCCCGAGGCAAGAAGGACTGTGGTATCGAATATCCACAAAGGGGGTACCGCAGCGGTCGAAGCGGGAGCCTATTTGTGCGATATTATAGAAAACATATTCAAAGAAAAAGCAAGCGGTATTGAATTGGTAAAAGGGAGTGGGCAATGAAAGGCGACAGACTGGGCGCGAAAGTACTGAGCGTAAAGATGATTCCCAATGCATCCCCCGCGTTACTTAAAAAGCTCAAAATAGAGCCTGCCATGCGCAGTCTTGGCGTGTTGACTTCGGATTGCGACGATGTGTCGTATGCCGCCTTGGACGAAGCGACGAAAAAGGCAAATGTCACCGTCGCTTACGCAAGAAGCATGTACGCGGGTTCTTCCAATGCAAGCACCAAACTTGCGGGAGAGTTTGTGGGTGTTCTTGCGGGGCCCGACCCCGAGGAAGTGCGAAGCGGATTGCAGGCCGCAATAGATTATATCGAAAATGTCGCGAGCTTTTATAGCGCAAGCGATGACGATAAGATTGTATACTTTGCCCATTGTATTTCGGCGACGGGCAGTTATCTTTCAGGCTTGGCAGGCGTGCGGCAAGGTACCGCAATGGCCTATCTTATTGCGCCGCCTTTAGAAGCAATGGTTGCGTTGGATGCCGCGCTCAAGGTTGCAGAAGTGGAGCTGAAGGTCTTTTACGGACCGCCAACCGAAACCAATTTTGCGGGAGGGTTGCTGACAGGCGACCAAGCCGCGTGTAAGGCCGCTTGCGAAGCGTTCGCAAACATCGTGACAGAGATTGCGGAGAAACCGAAAACATATTAAAAATTACAAATTACAATGTACAAATTACAAATGAGGATAAATGAAAATTACAAATTACAATGTACAAATTACAAATATGGATGAAATCAAATGACAAATGGTCGGGAATAAAGAGTGGAGAGAATAGGAATGGATAAAGATTTACAATCGATACAAGAGGTGCGGGATTTGATCGCGAAAGCCAAAGCGGCTTCGGCAATCCTTGCGGATTTTTCGCAAGAGCAGTTGGACGCCATTGTGAAGGCGGTTGCGGTCGAGTGCGAAAAAAACGCGGTGACGCTTGCCAAAATGGCAGAAGAAGAAACGAGATTCGGCAATTGGCAGGATAAGACCTTAAAAAATCTTTTGGGCAGCGCAATGACTTACGATTACATCAAAGATATGCCCACGCATGGTATTTTAAGTGAAGATAAAGCAAAGGGTATTATCGAGATTGGCGTACCGATGGGTATTGTCGCGGCGCTGATTCCTTCTACCAATCCGACATCGACAGCGATGCACAAGGCGATTATTTCGCTGAAAGCGGGCAACAGTATTATTTTCAGTCCGCATCCCAATGCAAAAAAGTGCATCACCGAAACCGTGAAAATCGTAACGGATGCGGCAAGGCGGGCGGGCGCGCCCGAGGGCGCAATCGGGTGCATCTCTCTTACTACAATGCAGGCGACGGAGACGCTTTTGAAGTCGCGTGATATCGGCATTATTCTTGCGACAGGCGGAGAAGCGATGGTGCGCGCAGCGTACAGCTCGGGCAATCCCGCAATCGGCGTGGGACCCGGCAACGGTCCCGCTTACATCGAAAAAACAGCCGATATTCCGCTTGCAATTAAGAGGATATTCGATAGCAAGACATTTGACAACGGTACCGTATGCGCGTCCGAGCAATCCATCGTGACTGAGCGGAGTATTGAAGGGAAAGTGGTTGCCGAAGTCGAGCGGCAAGGGGGATATTTCTTAAACGAAGAGCAGTCCCAAAAGCTTGCGGCGTTTCTTCTTAGAGACAACGGCACGATGAACCCCGTTATCGTAGGGAAATCTGCAAAAAAACTGGCAGAGATTGCGGGGTTGGACATTCCGCACGGCGTAAAAGTGCTTTTGTCCAAACAGACAGAAGTCTCCAAAAAGAATCCTTACTCACGCGAAAAACTGTGTCCGATCCTTGCTTTTTATGTCGAAGAGAACTGGCAGACGGCTTGTGAGAGATGCATGGAGATTTTACACAACGAAGGCATTGGGCATACCATGGTGATACACACCAAAGACGACAATTTGGTAAAAACCTTTGCGCTCAAAAAACCCGTATCGCGACTGTTGGTGAATACGGCGGGGGCTTTGGGCGGCGTGGGATGCACCACAAACCTCGCGCCTTCGCTTACCTTAGGATGTGGTTCGGCTGGGGGAAGCGCGACTTCGGACAACATTACGCCCTTAAACCTTTTCAACATCAGAAGAGTCGCTTACGGCGTAAGAGAGGCGGAGGATATCAGGGCAAAATCACCAATCAAGGAACAAAAATCTTACTCCGCAAATGAAAAATCTATAAGCGGTTTCGGTAAGAATGAACAAACTGATGCCGCGTTTACGGCGGAAGACATTGATAGAATCACCAAAGCGGTACTCGCGCGT
>JAQVTZ010000221.1 GCA_028699795.1 Clostridia bacterium
CGCAAACAACCGTCCGTTTTTCTCCGCTCTCTTTGGCAAGTTTCAACACTCTTTCTAGGGCATCGATGTTAAACTTTCTGAACATGACGTAAATGGGAGGCGGTCCCTCGATTCGCTCATCCACACCCGCCGCAAATACGAGTCCTTCGCATCCCGAAATACGGGTTTTGAGCTCCTCATCACTCATTTTCATGAAGTCGCCCCATTCGTTGTTCATCCCTTTGGGCAACCGCGCGCCTTTGGGAAGCGGGGGCAAAGATAGCGAAGTCACCTCGTGCCCTCTCTTTATTAACTCTTTTGCGGCAGTACTGCCGATGAGCCCCGAACCTCCGATCATAAATACTTTCATTATCAGTTCCTCCTAAAATAGTATATATTATTCTTTTTTTATTAACATGATAGAGGGATTATTTATCTTTAGGTCACGGTTATTCTCTATATCAGCAAAAACAAAAAGGGGCGTGACCCCTCTTTATCGTGTTCTCTTATTTTTCGGCTTCGGCGCGTTTTTTGGCGTCTTCGATAATCTTGGGCGCGAGCATCGCGGGCACTTCTTCGTATCGTGCGAGCGTACTTGCGAACTTTCCTCTGCCCTGCGTCATCGAGCGGAGATCGGTTGCGTAACGACTGACTTCGGCTTGGGGAACTTCAGCATTGATAACGGTTTTGCCGTTTTCGGACTCCATCCCTAAGATGCGGCCGCGTCTCTTGTTCATATCGCCCATAATGTCGCCCATGTAACTCTCGGGTACGGTAATTTTCATAGACATAATGGGCTCTAAAAATACGGGGCTTGCCTTTCCGCACCCGTCTGCATAGGCAAGCTTCGCCGCCGAAATAAACGCGATTTCTTTGGAGTCTACGGGATGGTATTTGCCGTCGAAAACCGTGCACTTAAGGTTATACATCGGGTATCCTGCAAGCACACCCTTTTTGATTGCTTCGCGCAAGCCTTTCTCTACCGCGGGAATAAACTGTCTGGGGATAGCGCCACCAACGATAGCGTCTACAAATTCGAACATGCCGTCTTCGGCACCCGGTTCGAAACGGATTAAGCATTGTCCGAATTGTCCTGCGCCGCCCGATTGCTTTTTGTGTTTGCCTTCGGCTTCTACAGTTTTGCGAATCGTTTCGTGATAGGCCACTCTGGGTTCTGTGAGAACGGCTTCTACATTGTATTTGTTTTTGACTTTTTTGGACAGGATATCCAGCTGCATTTCGCCCATACCGCTAAGAAGCATCTCGTTGGTTTCGGCGCTTTTTTCGAGGCGGAAAGTGACATCCTCTTCTAACAGCTTGGTAAAGCCCGCTATCACTTTTTCTTCCATGTTTTTGTCGCTTGCGGAAACCGAGAATGAAATCACGGGTTGGGGAAAATCGATGGGATCGAACTTGACAAAATCGGAAGGGTTGCAAAGCGTATCATTGGTTGATGTATGGTTGAGTTTGGCAAAAGCGCCGATATCGCCCGCGTAAAGCGTGTCAACAATGTCTTGCTTTTTGCCGCGCAAGCAATATAAAGCGGTAATCTTTTCGGTTTCATCTTTGTCCGCATTAAGAGCCTGCTCGCCAATAGAGACCTTGCCGCGAATCAGTTTGAACAAAAGAAGCTTGCCGACAAAGGGGTCTACGATGGTTTTGAATATCTTTGCCGCAAACTTGCCGTTTTCGGTAGAAACCATACTATCGTGGGAACCGTCTTCTTTGGAATAGCCGAGTTTGGCGCCTTGGTCCGCCGCGGGATACAGGTCGATAATATTGTCCAACAACTTTGTTAATACGGGCGCACCGACCGCGACACCCGCAACCGCGGGAATGATTTCGCCAACAACAATACGGGTTTTGATACCGTTTTTGCGTTCGTCCACCGTTAACGAACCACCCTCGAAATATTTTTCGAGCAATGCATCGTCTGCTTCGGCCGCAATCTCTAATAAAGAGTTTTCGTATTCGGCCAATTTGTCGGTAAGATTAGTGGGAACGGGAATCTCGTTTTGGGCAAGGTCGTAGGCCTTGCTTTCGAACACATCCACAAACCCTTCCATTTGAGTGCCATTCATGATCGGCAACTCGATAGGAAGTATTTTGTTGCCGTATTTTGCCTGAAACGCATCGATTGTTTTAAGATAATCGGAGTTTTCTTTGTTTACCCCGTTTACAAAAAGCAACATTGCTTTGCCTTTCTCCAGACAATAGTCGATTGCCTTTTCTGCTCCGACGGCAAGCGAACCTGTCGCATTGGTAACGATGATGGCTGCATCGGCTACGGTAAGAGCCGCTACCATTTCGCCTTCAAAATCGAAAAATCCGGGAACATCCAAAATATTTATTTTGTAGTCCTTGTATGTTGTGTATGCCGCAGACAAACTAATTGAAATATGGCGGCTGATTTCTTCTTGGTCGTAGTCGGATACCGAGGTACCTTCGTCTACTTTGCCAAGACGATCGATTGCTTTGGTCACAAACAGAATTGCTTCCATTAACGAAGTCTTACCTTCACCGCTATGCCCGATAAGGGCGATGTTTCTGATCTTATCAATGTGAAATTCTGCCATTCTATTTGCTCTCCTTTTGAATAATAAATGAAACGATTACTAATATGATACAATAACAAAACGGAAATTTCAATAGAAAATTTTAAATCCACCTATATTTATTATATTATTATAATATATATAAATAAGAAATTAACTTTTGTGAATGGCATGATTCAGACCCGACGCAATCACTTTTGCAAAATCATCTACCGATACATCAATTTCTTTTACCGTAACAACCAACTCGCCA
>JAQVTZ010000222.1 GCA_028699795.1 Clostridia bacterium
GGTTAATTCTCCTGTCATGGCAACGCTATGGTCCACCTTGCGGTTAGACAGCGCGGATACCAATGCCGTTGCAATCGTGATACCTGCCGACGGGCCGTCTTTTGGCGTTGCACCCTCGGGTACATGGATATGGATATCGTATTCTTTAAAGAAATTTTCGTCGAGGTTTAGTTTGTCTGCAATACTTCTGCAATAGCTAATTGCGATACGCGCGCTTTCTTTCATCACATCGCCCAAGTTCCCTGTAAGTAGAATGTCACCTTTGCCTTTGGTAAGCATGACTTCTATTGAAAGCGTGTCGCCGCCGACGGATGTCCAAGCAAGGCCGTTTACCACGCCTACTTCATCCGCTCTTGAGAGCTGATTCTCGAAGTACTTAAGTTCGCCCAAATACTCTTTCAAGTTTTCTTTGGTGATATGAACAGGTTGCGCATTCTCGTCCTCGACAAAGCGTCTTGCAACCTTGCGCATAATGGCGTTGATCTGTTTTTCAAGTCCTCTCACGCCGCTTTCTCGGGTATAACTAACAATCATGCTTTGTATCGCGCTATCGTCGATTGTGACCCATTCCGCCGCGATACCGTTTTGTTTTTTGGCTTTCACAATAAGATGTCTTTTGGCGATTTCAATTTTTTCGGGGTCGGTATACCCACTCATTTCGATGATTTCCATACGGTCGAGAAGCGGCCTCGATATCGTATCCAAAGTGTTTGCTGTGGTGATAAACAAGACTTTGGTAAGGTCGAAGGGCAACTCTAAAAAGTGGTCGCGGAAGTTACAATTTTGCTCGGGGTCGAGCACTTCGAGAAGCGCGCTGGCGGGGTCGCCCTTATAGTCGCTTGCCATTTTATCGATTTCGTCCATCAAAAAGACGGGATTCATGGAGCCCGCGGCTGTTATGCTGGTGATAATACGGCCGGGCATGGCGCCGATATAAGTTTTGCGGTGACCTCTGATTTCGGCCTCGTCTCTTACACCGCCGAAACTCAATCGAACATATTTTTTGTTCATCGCGCGGGCAATGGATTGCGCGATAGAGGTTTTGCCGATACCGGGAGGGCCGACAAGACAAATAATCGGGCTGCGGCCGTCTTTGGATAGTTTGCGCACGGCAAGGGCTTCTATCAGCCTTTCTTTTACTTTCTGTAAGCCGTAATGGTCTTCGTTAAGCACGCGTTCAGCTTCTTTCAGGTCTTCGTTATCTTCGGTAACATTGCCCCAAGGAAGCTCCAAAACGACATCCAAATAATTTTTTATAAGCGCCATTTCGGGCGAAGCGGGCGCGGTACGCTTGAGGTGATGCACCTCTTTGCGCAATTTTTCTTTGACGAGATCGGGCGCGCCCAGCGCGTCAATCTTTTTTAGATATTCGCTGCTCTCGTCTTCGTCGCCGATTTCTTCGCTGAGCGCTTTTATTTGTTCTCTGATATAATATTCGCGCTGGTTTTCGTCTATCGATTCCTTAACTTTTTCTGCCACGGCATCGTCTACGGAAATCACCACCAAAGCCTCGTTGATTGCTTTAATAAATAATACGAGTCTTTCTTCGGTGTTGACATTCAGCAAAAAATCGCCTTTGTTTTTTACCGGAATACTGCCGATAATCTTGTCGATGTCGCTGTTGAGGTTTTCGCGGGTCAAGGGAAGTTTGCGGCGCGCCGTCTTGCTAATAAAGAGCTCGTAGATTTCGACAGCTTTCTCAAACAATTGCCCTACTACGACTTCGTTGCCTTTTTTGAACATAACGGTACGGATTTCGGCATACGATACGCCGTTTTGGTCTTGTACTGATGCAACACGCACCCTGCGTCCCGCCTTAAAAACCAATTTGATTTCAAAAGGGAACGGGGAGAACAGTTGCTCTATTTCTACTTGAATGCCCAAAAAGTTCTCACCGATGATACCTTTGTCGGTGGGAACCAATACGATTTCTTCGTTTTCCATGCCCGCTTTTTTGAGTGCGGCAATGAGTTCGGGCGTATTGAAGTTCACAATGCCCGAAGAATGCGGAAAAATGAGTTTTGCAGTTGGTATAGCGAGTAAAGTTTTTGTTTTCATTCGTTTCATCCTTGTGTTCAAGATTGTAACATAAAACAATCAACTGTGCAACAATATATGCTAGCACAATAAATGGAAATGGATAAGAAAAAATTACAAATTACAATGTACAAATGAAATCAAATTACAATGTACAAATTACAAATATGGATAATTATATTTTTGAGCAAAGCGAACACCGCTTAACATATAATTCTAGAGCGAAGCGAACCCTTATGTGTCCGACTTAAACGGTTCCCCAAGATAAAAGCAACCGTTTAACGACTGGTCGGATAATTGTTATGCGCTTTTTTTCTTCACAATCGGCAAACACTTATTATTTATGGTTTCTGCGGTTATCGTCACTTTAATAATATCACCGTCGGAGGGGACATCGTACATCAACGCGAGCACGGCGTTTTCGATAATTGTGCGGAGACCTCTCGCCCCTGTTTTAAGTTCATATGCCTTGCGCGCGATGGCGCGTATCGCCTCTTCTTCGAATTCTAACTCTACGCCGTCCATATCGAACAGCTTTTTGTATTGGCTGATAAGGGCGTTTTTGGGTTCTTTTAAGATTCTGACAAGGGCTTCTTCGTCTAAGGGATTGAGCGCAGTAACAATAGGCAATCTGCCTACGAATTCGGGTATCAATCCAAATTTTATGAGGTCGTCGGGCTGAATATCTTTAACCATTTCGGCATAATCACGCTCTGCCGTGCGGAGTTTGGAATTAAAACCG
>JAQVTZ010000048.1 GCA_028699795.1 Clostridia bacterium
TTGTTTTCGCCGCAAATACCGCCCAAAGCATCCACAGGCTGCGCGACATCCAATTGCCCCGCAAACAAAGAACCCGTAACGGTTGCGCCGTCGTTGTTTTGGGCGGTAAGCCCGCCGACGAAGGCTTCTTGCGAATAAATGTACTCGAGACTGATTTGAAGATCCGCATAAGAATAAACATCTTCTATCGTACCATTATTGACAGCTGCAACACTGCCGACATAAAGCGAACTGATGTCTTCGTTTGTATCGAAAGTTATGTTGCCCGACAGTATGCCGAACGATCGGATACTTGCGGTTGCGTCCGTCACCCCGAACAGACCGATAAAATGCGCTCCTGCCGGCGACCCTAAAGCGTTTATCGTTAACCCGGATACTGTATATCCGTCGCCGTCGAAACTACCTGCAAAAGGATAGCCGATATTGCCGATGGGAGTAAAATCGTGTCCGCTGAGGTCTATGTTCTGCGATAGTAAATAATGACTGTCTGCATGAACGCCTGAATTTACCCAAACAGACATTCTTGCAAGATCTTCGGCCGAAGCGATAACAAAGGGACTTTCTACCGTACCGAGTCCCGTTATCCCGCTTTCTTCGGTCGCATAATCGTCCCAAAAATCCGCAAAAGCATTCGGCTGTGTCTCCGTTCCGATTGCCATGGACGCCGCAAAAAGCAGCACGGCAATCAAAACAGCGGCAACTGTGAGGATCATTGATTTTTTCGTAGCATTTGCCATCTGGCATACCCCCTTGTGGGATATAGAATGAATAGGAAAGCGAGAGTTGCAAAGCCGCAGTTACGATAACAATCCGTAAAAAACGCCGTATACAACCATCACTTTTATATATATTTAATTTATATACTGACTAAGTATATCATAGCATTGTCCGCTTTTCAAGAGGTTATATTCTTCTTCACAAAAAAACTACCGACAAGCGCGATAGTTTTACTTTTATTTTTTTTGAAAAAGGAAAAAACAAAACATTTTGCATCGCAAAATAATGCCGTTATACGGAAAAAGTATTTATTTTACCAATATCAACAGTCCCGATTTTCCTTTAAGGTAAAAAGTTTTATTGAAGTTGATTATCCTTTTGTTCTGCATACCGATTATGAGAGGCGCGATGATCTGCTTGTCTTTGGAAGTAAACCCCAGTTTGGGATTGATACCGATATCAAATTCGACCCCTTTCGCGCTCTTATTATAAACAACGGCAAGCAAGCTTTCGTTGTTAATATAGGAAGTCAGCTTAACTTCCGCATTGTCTGTACTTACAGGATTGGTTTTATCCCAATAACCATACATACGGGAGTTCCCCATATCGAAATCTTTGCATACGCCGTACAATGACTCCAATAACACTTCCTTCTTCTCGGTACACATGCCACCGCGCAAAACGATCCCATACAACAACGATTCAATAGGGTCAAACAGCGGCGAAGCTGCTTCCGCCGTCACTCCGTATAGCAAACCGGAAACTTCGGTAAGCATATACTCTTCTTTGTCGCAGACAGCATAACTGTCGTCTACCGTAAGCCTGTCAATAAACGGGAGGATAGGCGTATGCAAATTAAGAGAAGACGCCAAAGCCTTTTCTTGTTTGAAATTATCGCTTTCCGTTAAACTGATACCTATCGCCGCGCGGCAATCATCCGACACCCGTTTTATTCGTTCGGCAACACTGCGGCTAATATGCGCCCCTTGGATATTGATGCCGTCCACACGGAAATTACTATAAATATAATTTACTGCTTCTACAAAATAGTTCTCTAACCGCGAATCTGTTTGCAATAGCACGGACATATCGGAAATATCATCGTTTTCATCTATGGCTCTGACGGCTTCGACCGCGCCCTCGCCCAGCCTCCGTGAAAGGCAATCCGAAAAATTGTATTCGGCGCGGTAAATAAACTCGTCTCCAAAAGACTTTAACATATTTAGTTCGGGGTTGGCGGAAGAAGTATGCCATAAAGAATAATCTAGTGTTGTAGAAAAACCTTTACTTTGGGATACCATTACGGCGTTTTTGATATCAGAAACACTACTAAATGGATAATTGATATGCTTGTAAACAGAATTCGGCCAGCCTATTGCAAGCGTGTTGTTTTGGTGCCAAGAAGCGCGCTCAAGCTGTTTTTCGAGATTTCCGTCTTTTTGGAGAGAAATGGTTCGATAGGTAAATTGTTTCTTTAAGTCGATTGGTTTAAACGGCGTAATGTGCAATTCAAAATCGAATCTTACCGAAGCACCTGCGGGCAATACCATGCGGCCCGTGGTCGCGCTGAGGGCAGCTCCCGCATCTGTTTTTGTTAAGATGATTTTGCCGTTGCCATGGTTCTCCCAAGAATTATTAGGTAAACGAAAAGGCTTATACCCATAGTATTCAGCTTCGAAAGGCCGTTCGTCCCGCTTGTCCTTAAACCTCACTCTTGCGCCACAATTGATATCGCCTACGAATATGGCGTCCTGTTGCTTTGTATTATCCCATTGATATTCTATCGGTTCGTAATATCCGCCTTTTTTGCCGAGCCCCATAATAAAGGTACAAGCGGAAAAATAAAAATTGAGTGAGATATTATCTATTATCGTGTCTTTCTCGGCAACAATATTGATTTTATAATCGATCGTTCCTTCATATTTTGCCGTTGCTGAGACTTCCGTCCTTGTCGTATCGCCTCTTCCCTCGGCAGAGTAAGAAATGAGTGCGCCCCTACCGCTTACCCGCTGTTTAGAGTATCTATACCGCTGCCCTTCTACCTCAAAACGCATCGGTTGATAGAACAAATTGTTTTGCGGCTCTGAAGAGAGGTGATTACTCGACGTAAAAAACGATACGACATCTTCGAGCAACCCGTCGTTGCCGATAAGCGCTTCCTTCCCTGTGAATAACAGCTTATTTCCTTCTAGCGCTAACGGGTTATAACCTTTTACAGGAACACTTTTTCTTCCTAAATCCGAGTTAAGCCATTTTAGCCTGCCGCCGGAAAAAATGTCGTCCGCGCCGTCATTAAACACCAGTTCGTCATTAAGGTGGAGCGTAAGTTTTACTTTTATGCCTCCTATTGAAACATGCGTCGTAAATGTCCCCAATTTCGCTTCCGAGAGGTTGAACCCTATCAATATAGGCTGCATTTTGCCCGCCGTCAATTTTATCTTACGGAAAAAGAACCTTCCAAAGGCATCTATTCCCGCCGTGTTGAGGCAGGAAACCGCGCGCGCAAGCTCTTGCCCTTCTCCCGTCAGCGGAGAGGTAATGACTTCCACTTCTTCGTTAAAATTACTTACAACCACCAACTGCGCCACAAAATACTGGTACCTAGAAATAGTATAAGCAAAACTTCTACCGCAGGGAGCATCCGCAAGTTCGTTGATATCGTAATTGTTTTTTATGACTTTTTTACGGTCTATCGCATAAATTTTCATGAAGAGTCAGCCTCCGTAGCTTCAACAATCGGTTCAGTATAGTATATTCTCGTCTTTGACTTTGTCAAAAGGTATCAGCGTAAAGCTATGTGTATAAGCGATATCCGCCAACAACCTGTATTTTGCAAGCGGTCGGGGCCCGCAACTGTTACTGCCGATGCCGCCCACATACCCGTCTACAGAAATATAATTTGTGTCTTTGGAAAACTTGATATCTTCCTCATGGGCGCAAGCTGAAAGCGCGGTGTCCGAAACTTCTTTGGCATTAAGATGAAACGGCGATCGGTCTGCGATAATCATAAGTCCCGCGCCCTCTTTGTTGCGAATGACCGCATAACGCACATCACCACGGTTGCCGCTCTCTTGCGGTTTAATGGTATGGTGGACAAAGTCCTTCACATTGGAGCGGTAAACTCCAAGTCGGGATTGGGCATTAAAATCGGGATAGTTTTGTTTGTCACCCAAGCCGTAATAAATAATATCGTCGAACTCTTTGGAAAGTTCGAGCATTTTACCAACTTTGGGTAAATCGGGCAAATTGCGGCGCAACGGTACCAGCCTTGTGCGAATTTTCACGCTTCCGTCGGGATATACAGCATAGCTGTCTTCTGTCAAAAACAATGCTTTGCCCCGCGGTGTGCTAAGTTCGGATGAAATTTTTATTACAGCAATTTCTTCGTGAAGAGAATAGGAAAAACTTGTTTTGGTTGGTAGAAGCGCATGATAATGGTTTTTATACCAAGATTTTGCAATCTTGCTGTCGTTGTCTGTGGGCGCGCGGAACAAACTGGTATAAATCGCGCCCTTACCGCCATCGGTTTTGAGTGGTTTTTTGACAAAATAATCTTTATCTTTATAGATATAGTCAAGTACCGCGCCCGTGTTTTTGTCGAACACGATTCTTCCGTTTGCGAAGACAACCCGAAGCAGTTTCGGGGTTTCTTCCATCGCTAATTTTCCGCTTTCCGACGGCGAAAGAGAGGGTAACTGTTCAGAGATGCGCAATTGTTCAGTAGCAACCAAACTCTCTTTGTCCCAATAGTCTATGTTGAGCGCTATATCACCGGCCATCTCGTATAGCAATAAATTGAAGGTTTGACTTTTCCCGGGAGAAATATCGCAAGATAAGTCATATGTCCCCGTTTTTTTGCCGTTGGTATAAAGTGTCGCGTTGATGGTAAGATATCCCGACTGACGGAAACTATTGTAATTGGTAAGCTCTACAATCCCCTTGTCCACAAGCCTCGCTCTTATTGGTCTATATACATTTTTGAGGCAGTAAGCGCCCGTATGCGGCGTACGGTCCGGGGCAAAAAGTCCGTCTACGCAAAAGTTTTTGTCATGCGTATACTCGCCGTGATCTCCTCCGTAGGTGTATTGATACTTTTTGTCTTTATGATAAACCGCATGGTCCGCAAACTCCCACACACAACCGCCCATAAGATTGTCATGAGCATATATTATTTGCCAATAGTCTTCCAAACTGCCGGGACCTGTGCCCATCGCATGCGCGTATTCGCATAAAAAATAAGGTTTTTTGGCAATCACCGCTCTTCTGTTGGCATTGCCGTAATTGCCCTTGCCGATTCGTTTAAGCGCCTCTACCGAAGTATACATATCGGATACCACATCGTATCCTATGCGGAAATAATGGGTCGCGCCTTCGTAATGCACGGGCAGTTGCGTTAAGTCTTTGAGCTTCATATAGCAATAATCCTGACATCTGATACCGCCCGACTCGTTCCCCAGAGACCACATTGTCACACTGCAGCTGTTGCGATCACGATAATACATACGGGAAACCCTGTCCCAAAAATGCTTTTTCCAATGACCTTTGCCGCTAATTTGTCCACCGTATTTTAACCCGTGACATTCGATATCCGCCTCATCCACCACATAAATACCATACAGGTCGCATAATTCCAAAAACAACGGATCGGGTGGATAATGCGATGTGCGTACGGCATTGATATTAAATGCTTTAAAAATACGGATATCCCTGTCGATATCTTCGGAGGACAGAAAGTATCCCGTATAGGGATTGGTGTCGTGATGATTGACGCCTTTAAGTTTAATAAGATTTCCGTTAAAGAAAAATTTGTTGTATTCTATCGAAACCGTACGGAAACCGACTTGTTTGCAGATGACTTCCGTAGGTGTTTTCCCCTTATAAAGCGAAAGTGTAAGGTCATATAAAGCAGGTATTTCGGCGCTCCACTCTTCCACCTCTAAGTTTTCGAAGACAAACGCGGTATCCGGCGCGGCGTCACCCATCTTGGCGGCAAGCACCTTGCCGTTGCGGCTGAGTGTCGCGCGCACCTTGCAATCTTCAAAATTATGTACGCGAACATTCAGTTCGGCATTGTATTTCTCGCCGTTTTTTATCGGTTGGAAATAAAAATCATAGATGTGAGACGGCTCATTAACATACAGCAGCACATCGCGGAAAATGCCGTTATAGCGGAACATATCTTGGTCTTCCAAATAAGAACCGTTACACCATTTATGCACGACAGCAACCAGCTCGTTTTCGCCTTGTTTGATAAACGGATTGATGTTGAACTCCGCCGTATTATGGGAGCCCTCGCTATAACCGACATACTTCCCGTTAAGATAAAGTTCCAAACAAGAAGCGACGCCCAAAAAGGATAAGATATACCTTTTATTGAGATTTTCCGTTTGAAAAAAAGTACGATAAACTCCTTTACTATTATACTGTTTGCGGCCGCAAGCGTACTCTTCCCCATTGATATCCTCTTGGTAAACCCCCGCGCATTCGCCAATGGGTATCCCGGGAGGATTGACTGCGAAAGGATATTTTACATTGGTGTAAAATGGCGGCTCATACCCCAACATTTGCCAAACAGAAGGAACTTCGATTTTATCGAATACGACTTTGTCCGTATCGAGAACCTTCGGAAACTCCCTCAGACTTTTGTAATAAGCAAAATCCCAAACCCCGTTAAGACAACGCACTTTATCGCTTTGGTAACGCCTGTTTTTTGCCGAGACATTGGCGGCCTTAAGCTCGCTTGAAAAAGGAATAAAATAGCTTCTTGCGGGAAGTTTGTTGTCTTCATAAACTTTGAATTTGCAATAATTTTTATTTTTTAGGTTGTAGATCATATTTGCTCCTGTGTGCGGATGGTCTCCAATTTGGGCGCCTCTATTGGGCCCCGCTTGCCATTTTGGATTTACGGCAAGAGTGTTCCCTGTTTATAACCGAATTTATAATATATCATTGTAGCATATCTTTTGATATACAATACAGTTCTTACTCGTTATCGGTAAAGCCTACGGTATCGGAAACCATGGTTTTGATATTCCCTCTATCGCCTATGATTTCGGGCGTCACGGTAGAAACCGTATCTTGAATATCGATTTTGATACCGCGCCCCACAAGGCCGCCCGCCTCTAATCGTCCCATGGCGTCGATTGTAATTGATGACAATACTTCGACGGATTCTACATACAAGCGGATACTTCCGGTTGTCATGACAATGCTCATTTTATTTTGGGCGATCGCCGCAACTCCGCCTATAAATAAGTCTGCGGCGCCTCCCGTTACAGACAGGCCGCCCGTACACTTAACATCCTGTACCGAATGATTGATTACCGAGCCGAATATGCCGCCCGCATACACGCTGTTTATGGCTTGTCCGCCGCCCGTTAAATCGATGTCGATATCCATCTCCGAAATCAAATTATAGCTACTATCCAAATACGGGACACTATATGCCGATGTTTTATAATGCTTTTCGAGACTCCCCGCAAAACCGCCAATATACATTTTGCCGACGGCAGCCGCGTTCGCCGCAACGGTTATCGTACCTCTTACCGTAGAATTGAAAATGGCAACATCATCGGACACGCCTACCAGACCACCTATCTTGGGACTGCCTTCCCCTTCAAACTCAATAGTAAGATTGGTTGTGCAAGCATTGACATAATCTAAATTGATATCTTCTATCGTTCTGCGTTCGGTGCCGATAAGATATCCCGCAAGACCACCCACCGAAATGTTGCCTTCCGCCCCTTGGATACGGAAATTGCCTTCTACAGAAGAGTACTCTATCTTACAGTAGTACCCCTTATTGATAAGCGCGCCATACTCCCTGTCTTGCGTCGCTTGCATCGTACCTTTTACATTGGTAAGAACAATGCCATAAAAGTTTGCGCTGCGCGCCGTATCGAAAAGACCGCCCGCCACGCCGATATCGTGCCCCGAAATAAAATGGTGATTTCCGTAAAATCTACCCTTGAAATCCGAAATTTGCATGTTTTGGCGCAAAATAATATCATCGGTCTGCAAATAGGTACCGTTACTGTCGTTAAGTTGTGAAAGCTCCTCCGCTGTCGTTACATAACCGTCCGCTTCTACCAATCGTACATCGATAATACAAGCGGTTTTACCGTCGAAACGATAGGTAACAGTTGCTTTACTCCCCTTTTCCGCCCCCTCTGTGGCTCTCAGCCTGCCGTCACCGTCTACGGTTGCAATTTCGGGACGGTCCGAAGAATAGGTGAAATCCCCCAGTTTCATCCCCTGCATCCATGTATCGGGGATCAAATACCCCTCTGTATCACGGTAATCGACTGCAAGGCAATAAGTATAGCGGATAATGTTGGTTTTCGCCTGTTCCCGCTCGTTCGTTTGTTGCACCTCAAGCGGAATATAAACCGCGGCAAGCACAATCACCGTAACAAGAACAACCGAAAGCACCGCGGTTACCGCAATCTTTATTTTTTTATATTTTGAGTTTGCAGCGCGCGCAACCGTTGTTGTTTTTTTTGGTTTGGTAAATAACATAAACTAATTATATTATAAGATAATAATAAAATCAATAACTAACATTTATATAATATAATTAAAGCTTCTCCTAGTTCGACTGCTAAAAGTTTGCTATTCTTGTATATTTAAAAACTTTGCGGCGTTTTGATAGTATATTTTTTCTAATGTTTCTTGTGAGAGCCCTAGCTTTTTGATTCTTTCTTTTTCGTCCGCCGCGCTCCACATCGGAAAATCACTTCCGAACATAAACCTGTCTTCCCCTAGAAATGCAATCATTTGTCTTGCGCGCTCGGGGTCTAAGAATGCCAACGAAGACGAAGTATCGAAATAGACATTGCTTACTTCCTTATAGTCTTCGGCGTACTCCCACTCCGAATAGCCGCCGAAATGGGCGGCGATAAACTTGATCGCGGGAAAACTCTTTGCAAGAGATATAATGCGTTTTGGGTTACTGAAATTGTATCTTTTATCACCCGTATGCAACATAACAGGCAATTCGCCGTCTAAGCATGATAATATCTTAAACGCTTCTTTTCCGTTAGCTGCAAACTTTTGGAAATCAGGATGCAGTTTGATACCGCGTATCCCCCGCGACTTCATGCGCGCGTATTCGGCAGATAACTCCTCTTTGGTCATATCGGGATGTAATGTTCCAAAGGGGATGAGCAATGGGTTTTGGTCCGCCGTATCCGCAATAAAGTTATTGACGCTCTCTACCTGTTTTGCGGTAGTGGCAACCCCATGCACCACAACTTTGTCCACCCCTGCCGCAAGGCATATCGCCGTAAGCGCGTCCACCGTACCGTCTTTATAGTCAGTATGGATATCGTAAAAGTTTCCAATAGACGCTACCGCTTTGGATGCGATCGCATCGGGATAAATATGCGCGTGTACATCGATTATTTTTTGTGACATTGTTTCACCTTTCGATAAAAGTAATAAAAGATAAAGCCAAAATCGACCTTGTTCGGCTATCGATTCTGGCTTTGGCGGAGAGAGTGGGATTCGAACCCACGTAGCTGTCCCCAGCTAACACGATTTCGAGTCGTGCGCGTTCAACCGGACTCCGCCATCTCTCCGTAACTTAATTATTCTACCCTATTTTGTCGCATTTGTAAATTATTTAGATGCAATTTCTCAGGTTGCTTTCAACATAATAAATATGATAGAATATGTATAATATTATAAAGTGAATTCCAAAATACTAGAAACACTAACAGGAGTAACATGAGAAAAATAATAGCAATCATAGGTGACGCAAAGATAGGCAACAACGATACACAAAAATATGACATTGCATTTCAAACGGGTAAGAACATTATAGACCACGGGTATCGTCTGCAATGCGGCGGTTTGGGCGGCGTGATGGAAGCGGCTTGCAAAGGCGCGAGAAGCTCTTCAAAGTACCGCGAAGGAGACATTATCGGCATTTTGCCGTCATTCGATATCGAAGAACGCAACCCCTATATCGACATTGCAATCCCTACGGGGATTGATGTCTATCGCAATGTCATTGTAGCCAACGCGTCCGCCGTTATCGCAATAGGCGGCGGTTGTGGCACGCTCAGCGAGATTTCTAATGCTTGGGCTTTGCGCCGCATGATTCTTGCCTACAATAATTGCGGAGGATGGGCGGCGAAAGTTGCTGATACCCGTTTGGACGAAAGGATACGCTACGAAGCGATAGAAGATGACCGTGTGTACGGCATCGCCACCCCCAAAGAAGCGTTAAAGCTTATTAACGAACGCGTCGAGCGCTATACCGATTATCACAAAGGTATCATCTTTATCAAATAGCCCATACGGTTTTTTGCGGATAACTATTGAATTGAACTTGCTAATAGTATATAATAGTCTATATATTATGTCCTTAAGAAGGTCGAGGCGCAGCTTATGAGAAACTTTTCCCAACAAAAAAGGGTACTAAACGCCTTTTTATTTACATTCGCAATGTGGTTGGTTTTTGCGATACTGTTTGTATTGGTGTTTTTCAATGCGCTCTTTCCTTCCGTTCCTTATTTCGGAATAAGTAATTTTGCTTACACGCAAGACGCGCCCGCGGGCGCCATACAAAAAGGCGATTGGGTATTCTATAAAAAAGGCGCGCCGCAAGAAGACCAACTGTTTACTTACATAATCAATGTACGAAACTCCGAAGGTATCGCCAAAAAAACATTACAAACCAAACTGTTTGTGCGACTAGAGCAAATAGAAGAAACCCAAACTGTAGACGAAGAAGAAGTAACCGTCACCGTCAATTATTATGTGGTAAAAACCCCGGGACAAGAAGCCGAAAGCTATGTCGTAATGGACGAAGCAGCTGTTGTAGGTACTTATCTTTATAAATTACCCAAAGTTGGCTATGGGCTTATTTATCTCAATTATAACCTTTTGGTCAGCATTCTGTCTATTGTAGTTTTGGCAGTTTTGCTTATCGTGATGCCTGTATTGCTCATCGTCAAACGCAAACGCTTAAACCGTCTGCCTAGCCCTTTCTACGAAGGAATAGACCTGGCAAGTCTCAGCAAAGAAAATTATTATATTTACAGCGAGCTCAAACACTTTTTCTTGAAAGCGCGCATGAAGTTCGAAAAAGGTAACGATTGCTACAAGGTGTATGTTCCCGCGGGTTACAGTCACAAAATTTTGTTTGCCACCATTGTGTATACTAACAAAACTATCAGGGTGCTCATCAATCGAGACTTTAAACGAAGCGACGACAGGCTGGATCGCTCGGCATTTATCACAATCTATAATGCCGTAGAGTTGCCCGAAGTCAAAGCCAAAATCAACGAAATTTATAAACAGTATTTTAAGCCCACCGTGCAGAGCATGCAAAACAATAACTTCGGATTTTAATTTTAATCAATAAAATG
>JAQVTZ010000049.1 GCA_028699795.1 Clostridia bacterium
GGAAACTCCGGCGATCGCACGGGTATACATATGAAGCAGTACAAGAATAACCGCCCGACCATCGTGATAGGCGGAAAAACGGGAAGCTTCATGGGCGAATATCTTGCGGGTGGTACGATTATTGTACTTGGATTGCAAGGCGAAAGTCCTCTGACGGGCTTTATGTTTGGCAGCGGCATGCACGGCGGCAAGATTTACTTCCGTACCGATGGGATGCCCGAATGCTACGACGAAAATATCAACGCGCGCAAGGCAGAACCCGAAGATATGAGGGCCGTCGCCGAAGTGCTGAAGGACTATTGCGCAGAGTTTTCTTTGGACTACGCAAAAGTTACGGATGCCGTGTTCTATGTGATAGACTCCGAAACGGTGAATCCTTACAGAAGGATGTATGTGAAAAATTAGCCCGGGGTTTGGAGCGTGGAGTGTGGAGTTTTGGATATCGTTACTCCACTCTAAGGCAAAAATGCAGAAAATCTATAATATGCCTTACTCGACACTCGATTGGAACATGATCATTCGTAACCTTATGCAAACTGTTATAAGAATGCTCATCACCAAAACTCCACACCCCACGCTTTAACTAGGGAGACATTATGCAAAACAAATCCTATTCCGACATTCTCGATTTTATCGAAGAAAACGATGTCAAGTTTGTACGACTGGCCTTTTGCGATGTTTTCGGCACCGTCAAAAATATGTCGATTACCGCCGAAGAACTGGAAACCGCTTTTACAAAAGGCATACGATTTTATCCAAAAGGATTTACCACGCAGGAGCCTGAGCTTTATCTGCACCCGATTGCCTCTACGATTATGCTTCTTCCATGGCGGCCGAGACAGAGTAGCGTCATAAGGTTTTTTTGCGAAATTCGCAAGGCGGACGACAGTGTGTTCGAGTGCGACAGCAGATATCTGTTGCGGCAGGCAATGGACAGAGCCGCCAAAATGGGACTTACCTGCGATATCGGCACCGACAGCGAATTCTATCTGTTCCAACAAGACGAAAACGGATTGCCGACGACAGTACCTTTCGACATGGCGGGATATCTCGATGTCGCGCCGCTCGACAAATGCGAAAATATCAGACGGGAGATTTGCCTTACTTTAGAAGAAATGGGAATTCAACCTTACAGTTCGCATCACGAGCAGGGACCCGGACAAAACGAAATCGATTTCAAACATAGCGAAGGGATTACGGCGGCGGACAATTTTTTGAATTTTAAGCTGGTGGTAAAAGCGCTTGCGGAAAGAAACGGCTTATACGCGACCTTTATGCCCAAGCCTTTGGACCACAAGAGTTGCAGCGGTCTTCATATGGATATTAAGTTGCGCGCAATAGATAACAGACCTGTTAGCGCAGAAAGAAGGCTTTTTGCGCTGGGTGTTTATGACAAAATAAGAGAGATGACCGCTTTTTTGAATCCGACAATCAACTCTTACGACAGGTTGGCAAGTTTTAATAACCCCAAAAAAATTACGATGTCCAAAAACAAAATTACTTCTACGGTAAGAATTATTGAAAAGGACGGGGAGTGGAAGCGTATCAAATTGCGCTCTGCGGACTCGTCTTGCAATCCTTATTTGGCGTTTTCATTGATTATCCATGCGGGGTTGGACGGCATCGAGCGCGGTTATCCCGATACAAAATACAAATTACTAAAAGAAGAAAGCCGTTACGAGTTTCCCCAAAATCTTAAAGAAGCCATCGAGATTGCCGCAAACAGCAAATTTGTGAAAAATGTATTAACCCCCGAATTAATAAAAGAGCATGTCAAACAAGCGGAGGCGGTAATCGCAATGGTTCAAAAAGCGCAAGACAAGGAAGCTATTGTAAAAGAACTATACTTTGCTTTCATTTAGCCTATGTTTCACGCGCTAATTGTAACAGCAAGCGGCAGTGACCGATTATCGGAACTGTTGAAAAATACGGGCATTACTCGATTTGGCTATGCGGCGTCGGGCGGCGAAGCGCGGCGCGCCGTTTGTGTCTGCGAGTATGATATTGTGCTTATCAATGCGCCGCTTGCGGACGAAAACGGATTGGAGCTTGCGGTTTGGCTGTCCGAAAAAGGACATTTGGGCGTGATGGTTCTTGTCCGCAGCGAGAGCGTGGAGTTCGTACAGGACAAAATAGGCGAATACGGTATCGGTGTGCTGGGCAAACCCATACACATTTTCGAACTCCAACAGTTTGTAAAGTATGTGCTTGCGGGGCGGAAACGCTATCTCGTTATGCAAAAAGAAATGGACAAGTTGCGTATGCGGCTGGACGATATCAAATATATCGAGCGCGCAAAGGTGATGCTTTCGCTGTATGAAGGTCTCAGCGAAGAAGAAGCCCATAAGTTAATTGAAAAACAAGCCATGAACACCCGCTTGTCAAAACGCGAAATCGCCCAAGCAATTATAAAAAAATATGGGAACTGAATTTGTATTGACTCTTTAAGACATGTTATGTTATACTCTAATCTGTATTGTTACAAGTGACAGCAGTATAAGTAACGAACAGAGGGTCTATGTTTAAATTATTTAGAAACCTTAAGCCAATGACACTTTTGATTGTGTTTGTGATTATATTGGTGGCGGGACAAGCTGTTGCGGAGTTGTATCTCCCTCAAAAGATGTCTGAAATCATAGATAACGGAATTTATCTGGATTATGAGCCGCTCTATAAACATTTGACGATGGACAAACCTTCGAGCATAAGCGGTGTTGACAGCGAAAGGACGATGAAAGGGTACGAAGAGGACAAAATACCCGTATTTGAGATGGTGGACGGGTTTTCCACATACGACCTTACGGATGCGCTTAACGAAGCCGATCCCACATTACATACAGGCATACGCTTTCAAGATATCCCCATTAAAGACAGCAAACAATTATTCAACGATGTTTTAACACCTTTTTTAGACGGGTTGGAGCCGTATCAACATATCAATGCGGATTTTAATGAAGATTATACGAAAGAAGAACAAAACGAAATCATACGCATTATCAACAGCCTCATTGTTCTCGAAAAAGAGAAGCCAGAAACCATGCAAATCATCAACGGTAAAGAGGTATGGACCTATTATTTTACCAAAGAATCCATTGTGATAGACAGCGAGAAAGAGAAAATTACGCTCAACAGTCTTTTGGATCGAGACCCTAACGAGGACGAAGATGAAGACGCAATGGACAACGAGACCAACCGCAAAATTATTACGGCTTGTATCAGCCGTATGAAGCACAGCAAATACGGCAACCTTATGCCGATTCCCGAAGACAAAAACGGCAACCGTTTGGCAACGGACTCCTACGGACAGGTAATCGAAACAGACAAAATCCAATATATTTATTCCGACAAAAAAGACAACGAAGTGTATACCGCAAAGCAGTCCGAAACTGGTCGTCCTGACCCCATGCCAGACTACGAAGTCATTATGTGCAATAATGTATTCGGCTTTGCTTATAAATATGTAGAAGAAAAATGGGTAGAAAACAAACTGGGCATTTTAGACGAAAAAGGACGCGAAAAAGCCAACACTTACAATTCAAAACTCCTTATCGATAATATTTTAACCTCCAACAAATTCGATGAGGCAAAAATAGACGAACTTTCTGACAAAATCGAGTCTATTGTCAAGAAGTACCAAGCCGAAGATTTAACGGATGTACGCTCCAAAAACGAAGAAGACAGCCTGCTTATTTTAACCAGTCTAATGAATTATTCCAATAGGTCGGCAAAGGCAATCGAAAAAAGAATCAACAAGTTTTATGACGGAAAAATTACCGGTTTTGATATTGCCTTTATTAAACTTAGCAATTACTTAACGCTTTCTCCCACAGGCACCGCCAAAGAAAAGGGCGCCGCGTTGGAACTAAAAAGCGCCAAAGACATGATGGTTGCCGACGGCAAAACTATACAAACAAGGGACTTCGGTTATATTATTACGCGCGGCGGATACATGCTGATGCTCACCATATGCGCTTGCGCCTGTGCTTATATCGCAGCGGCTATCAGCGCAAAGATTGCCGCAGAATTTTCGGCCATCATCAGAAGCAAGGTGTTTAGCAAGGTGGAGACCTTTTCGTTCAACGAATTCGATAAGTTTTCGACAGCAAGTCTTACCACGCGCTCCACAAACGATATCAACCAAATCCAAACGGTATTTTTATTGGTGTTGCGTACCGCCCTTATTGCGCCTTTTACGGTGGTGGGCGGCTTTATTCTTTCGGCAGATAAAAGCGTGCCGATGACGCTGGTTATTTTATATCCTTTCCCGATATTGATTATCGCTTCGGTGGTTGCGTCCAAAGTCGTTTTCCCGTTGTTTTCTCTTATTCAAAAAAAGGTGGACAATCTTACCCGTATTATGCGCGAAGGAATTACCGGTATCCGTGTGGTAAGGGCGTTTAATCAGCAAGAAAGAGAAAGAGTACGGTTTGCCAAAGTCAATGACAGCGTGACCAAAACAGCAATTACCGTTTATAAGTATTGCGCCGTACTTGCGCCGCTCATTTCGGTGTGTATGTATTGCACCTCGATAGGCATTTATTGGGTTGCAAGCAAACAAGTTGCCGACCCTACCGCCGACATCAATGTGGGCGATATGATGGCGGTAACCCAGTATATTACGCAAATCATGCTTGCTTTGGTCATGTTAGCGACGGTATTTGTCATGTTCCCGAGAGCAAGCGCATCGGCGTTGCGTGTTAACGAAGTACTCGAAACAGACCTTACCATACTCGATTCTGCCAAGCCCGATAACGGCTACACTTCCGTAGGCAGTGTCGAGTTCCGCGATGTTAACTTCAAATACAGTAACGATGCCGAAAAATACATATTAAGCAATATCAATTTCAAGGCCAACAAGGGAGAGGTAACCGCTATCGTTGGCGGTACTGGCAGCGGTAAATCGTCTGTGATCAATCTTATCCCCAGATTTTACGATATCGAGAGCGGCAAGATTTTAGTAGACGGCGTAGATATTAAAGATATCGAACAAGAAGAGCTGAGGGCAAAGATCGGCTTTGTGCCGCAACGCTCGGTGCTGTTCTCGGGTACGATAAGAAGCAACTTGTTGTACGGCAAAGAAGACGCCACCGAAGAAGAGCTTTGGGAAGCACTCGAAATCGCCCAATCTTCTACTTTTGTCAGCGAAAAAGAGAGTGGTTTGGAGTCACGCGTAGAGCAAGGCGGTGGCAACTTCAGCGGTGGCCAAAAGCAAAGACTTGCAATCGCAAGAGCGATTATCCGCAAGCCCGAAATTCTTATTTTCGACGACAGTTTCTCGGCATTGGATTTCCGTACCGACAAAAACCTCAGAACTGCGCTTAAGAGGATTACACAAGAGAGCGCTACCATTATCGTCGCCCAGCGTATCGGCACAATTATGGATGCCGACAACATTATTGTGTTGGATGAGGGAAGAATCGCAGCGCAAGGAAAACACGATTATTTGGTGCATCATTGCAAACTTTACCGCGACATCGCGCTGTCGCAAATGAGCGAGGAGGAGTTAGGACTATGAGCGACTTAGATAACAAGCCAAAAGACGGCGCTCAAGAAAGCAAAGGCTTCGATCTCGGCAGCGCATTGGGCATGGGCGGCCCCGAAGTCCCCGAAACCATCGACAAACCCGAAAACTTTAAGGGTACTGTGGCTAGATTGCTAAAGTATCTACGCCCCCAATTGGTGCCGCTGGTAACGATGATAATCATCGCCGCCATTGGTACTTGGTTCGCAATTTGGGTTCCCGATATTCTCAAAAAAGTGACCAATGCTCTTACCGACAGTTTGCAGTATTTTATCGATATCCGTCTTCCCGCACAATCCAACGGCGAAGGAAACGGGGTGTTGTATACCTACATCGCGCCCATTCTTTGGACTTGCGCCGCGCTGTATGTGCTTAACTCGCTATTCCAACTGACAAGCGGTATGATCGCCGCAACAATGAGCCAAAAAGTCGTACGCCGCATGAGAAGCGATGTCAAGGACAAACTGGACAAAGTTTCGCTAAGTTACTTTGACTCTACGCCCACAGGCGATACGCTTTCGCGCGTGACGAATGACATCGAAATGGTATCCATTACGCTGCAAGAGAGTATCAACCAAATCATTACGGGGGGGATGACTGTCATCGGTGTGTTTATCATGATGATGCGCATAGACTGGATGTTGTCTATTATCGCTTTGGTCAGCCTGCCTCTGCTGTTTTTTGCTTCGCGTATTATTGTCAAAAAAGCGCATATCGAGTTTGCGCGGCAACAAAAACGGATTGGCGAGCTAAACGGCCACATCGAAGAGATGTATGCCGGGCACAATATCGTCAAACTGTATAATCACGAAGACGAAAGTCTCGAGGATTTCGAAAAAATTAACGCTGAACTCAAAAAAGCAACCCGAAAATCTCAATTTTATGCCGGCATTGTGCTTCCTACTATTAAGTTTATCAACAACTTGTGCTATGTGGGAATTTGCGTAGGCGGCGGCTTCCGTGCAGGTCAAGGTGTCATAACGATCGGCGATATTCAAGCCTTATTACAATATACCCGTCAGTTTGCCCAACCGATAGAAAACATAAGCAATATTGCCAACACCATTCAAACCGCGATGGCAGCAGCCGAGCGTGTCTTCCAAATATTTGATTTAGAAGAAATGACGCCCGAAACACTAAAACCTAGATCCGTTGCCGACATTCAAGGCCAAGTGGACATGGAACACCTTGCATTTTCTTATAGCAAGACCAAACCGCTGATTACCGATCTCAGCTTGCATGTCAACGCGGGCGAATCGATTGCGATAGTAGGGCCTACAGGCGCAGGCAAAACGACACTTGTCAACTTGCTGATGCGTTTTTATGAGTTAGACAAAGGCCGCATTTTGATAGACGGTGTAGACATGAAGGAATACACGAGGGATGACCTCCGAAGCCTTTACGGCATGGTGCTGCAAGATACATGGTTGTTTAATGGCACCGTGGCGGACAATATTGCCTACGGCAATCCCAGCGCTACCCGTGAAGAAATTATTGTTGCCGCAGAAAAGGCATATGCTCACAGCTTTATCGAAACAATGGAAAACGGCTACGATACCGTGCTAAAAGAGGATGCAAGCAATATCAGTCAAGGACAAAAACAGCTTCTGACAATTGCGCGCGCAATTCTCAAAAACCCCAAAATTATTATTTTGGACGAGGCGACCAGCTCCGTCGATACCCGCACCGAAAAATATGTGCAAAGCGCGATGCTTGCAATGATGGAAGGCAAGACGAGTTTTGTTATTGCGCACCGTCTGTCTACGATTAAGAGCGCGGCGCTTATCCTTGTGATGAATCACGGCGATGTGGTGGAGCTTGGCAACCACGAAACATTGATGGAAAAGCAAGGTTTCTATTACGAGTTATATAACAGCCAGTTTGCGGGAGTGACGGACGAGAACCGCGACGACGATACCGCAGGCTTCCGCCAAACATAGTTGTAATATTTTTTGTTAAAGTATTTCTCTTCATGTAGCTTACTACCTATATGAAGAAAATTAAAATATAAGATAGAATTCTTACTAGTTTTGTATGTACCGTGAAATTTGTTTGTAAATCGGGGAATACTATGCTATAATCGTAATACAATTGAATTTTTAAATTTTTACCGTATTCGGAGGAACTATGCCCACTTTTTTTACTTCCGTGTTCGAGAACGCGTCTCCTGTTGCACCGTTAGGACTAATTGTGTTAGAAGGAGCAGAAGAACTCGGAAAGTTAATCGACAGTTACCTTGTGCAATGGTATAACAGAGATGTCGGATTCAAAGACCCAAAATTCAAAAGAGATACTTTTATAATAAAAAGCCAATGTCCGCGGTTTACAACGGGAGACGGCAAAGCTATCATAGAAGAAAGCGTACGCGGTTACGATTTATATTTTTTGATAGATGTAGGAAACTACAATATTAAATATAATATGTACGGACACAAAAACTGTATGTCTCCGGACGATCATTTTGCCGATCTTAAGCGACTGATTAGCGCGGCAGGAGGCAAAGCGGAAAGAATTACGGTGGTCATGCCCATACTTTACGGAGGCAGACAACACAGGCGAAACAGCCGCGAATCTTTGGATTGCGCGCAAATGCTGCAAGAGTTGTTTGCGATGGGGGTAAAGGATATTATCACATTCGATGCGCACGACCCAAGAGTCCAAAACGCAGTACCGCTGATGGGCTTCGACAATTTCTTTCCTACCTATCAAATATTAAAAGAACTCAAAGGCAGGTTCCCCGAAGTTTCGTTGGACAAAGACAGTTTTATGGTTGTCAGTCCCGATGAGGGCGCAATGAACCGCAATATCTATTATGCTTCGGTGTTGGGTGTCGACTTGGGCATGTTCTACAAGCGTCGCGACTATACTAATATCGTAAACGGCAGAAATCCTATTGTAGCGCACGAATACATTGGCGCAGATGTTTCGGGCAAAGACATATTTGTAGCAGACGACATTATCGCAACGGGAGACTCGGTGCTTCGTCTCTGCCGCGAATTAAAAGAAAAAGGTTGCAAAAATATCTTTTTGATGGCAACCTATTCGCTGTTTACGGAAGGGCTTGCAAAATTTGATAATGCTTATAATGAAGGTCTTTTTACAGCGGTAATCGGCACCAACTTGACTTATTGTCCAGATGAGGTCAAAAACAGAAATTGGTTTGCTTGCGCAGATGTATCCAAATATATATCGTACATAATAAGCTCTTGCAACCAAAACAAATCGGTTTCGCCGCTTCTTAATTCCGCCGACCGCATACACGAACTTATCGGCAAATAAACGATATGAATGCCAGATTAACAATTTATACCGAAGACAAAACCTCATTGTTCTTCAATACGGTCTGTCGGCTCGAGCTGCAAAGAAACAAAGCGCAAATCAGCTTCGAAGAACATGAGGAAGAGCAGCATAATAGAGTTATTTTAGGTATCAATCGCAAAAAAATAACGGTTTTGCGTATTATAGAGTATTTCACAGACGAAGACGGAGACACAGAGCCCGAAGAAGATTTCTTCGTGCTGTCTACCGAAAAGAGCGAACCCTCCAAAGCCGTTATCGCTTTAGACGGCATCCAATTGTATTTTTCGACAGACTTTTTTCTTGTAAGAATAGGCAAAAGTTATGTGGAAGCGCAACTCGGATGCATGTTGGGGTTGGGCGAAAACAAAACCGATTTGCACAAGATTTATCTCAAGTGTGTTTTGTCCAATCCCAAAGATGAAATACAACAAGAAGAAATTTTTGAGTCATAATTTTTTACAAGGAGTTATTATGAAGGTTGAATGGTTGGGACACAGCTCTTTTAAGCTAACCGAAAGCACGGGAATCTCTTTGATTACGGACCCTTTCGATGCGGAAAAAGTTGGCATCAGCTATCCCGAGGTATCCGCCGATTATGTGACGGTAAGTCATAAACATTTCGATCACGACGCGGTAGAGAATATCAAAGGCTACAAGGCAGTCATCGACATGCCGGGGGTTCACGACCTTTGCGGCGTAACGGTATACGGTCTGATGAGTTACCACGACCATAAAAAAGGAGCCTTAAGAGGCCGCAATATTATTTATAAAATCAGAATGGATGGCGTAGAGGTATGCCATTTGGGAGATATCGGGGAGGACTTATCACCGATGCTTGCAGAGCTGATAGGTTCTATCAATGTACTTATGGTTCCTGTTGGCGGGCGTTATACCGTCAATGCGCGTCAAGCAAAAGAATATGTGGATATGCTGATGCCCGATGTTGTCATTCCAATGCATTATATGGCGGAGGGGTATCATACCGTACTGGACGATTTGGATGACTTTTTAAAGTTGTTCGAAGAAGAAAATATAGAATACACGGGAAAAGTAATGGAGTTCGATCGCACGGATTTCGACGGCGAAAGAACAAAAATTATCATTCCCAAGAGAGTAAGTCAGTAACAAATTAAGGAGTATATACATGGGTTCTCAATTTAGTAAAGAACAGCTTGATGCGATGAATATTTGGCAATTAAGAGATTACGCCCGCAAGTTAGGGCACCATTCGTCTGCATCACAACGCAAGCAACAACTTATCGATTATGTGTTGCAAAGATATGCCGAAGGTCAAACAGATATTATTGTTAACACCGACGAAACACCCAAAAAACGAGGCCGCGGCCGTCCCCCAAAAAAAGTAATTATCAATTACGAAGCAATTGAACCGCAACCCGAAAAAACCGTTATCGCCGCCGACAGCGCAACGCAAGAGAAAACAATGACGGAACAACCTGTTTCCGCTCCTCAAATGCCGCTTCGGCCTTATGATTATTCTCAAGACAAACGAGCCGAAAAAAAAGAATATTCAGACCGCAAAGAAGGTTGGAGAACAGCTCGGTTTAGCGATAAAAACGCCAACGGATATGGCGGAGCGCAACAAACTTCTCAATACAACAATAACAATGCACAGCCTTCCCAATCGGTCGCTAATACGCCCGAAGAGATTGGAATTAGAGAAGGCGTACTCGAAATCTGTCCCGACGGATACGGGTTCCTTCGCGCAAAAAACTACGAGCAAGGCGAAGGAGATGCTTATATAGCCGTTCCCAAGATTCGCAAATCCGGTTTGCGCAAAGGGGACTTTGTGGTTGCCAATGTCAAAAAACTTGCCGAGAACAGACCATGGAATGTGCAGGAGATTATTTCGGTAAACGGCATGCCTCCCGAAAAAGCTTACAATCGACGCAATTTCGATGCACTAACCCCCATCTATCCCGACAGCCGTCTCAAGCTGGAGATTTCAGGCGAAAAAAACGATTTTGCCATAAGAGCGATAGACCTCGTGGCCCCTATCGGCAAAGGCCAAAGGGCCATGATTGTCAGTCCGCCCAAAGCAGGCAAAACAACGCTTCTTAAAAAGATTGCCCACAGCATTACCACCAATCATCCCGACGCGCACCTTATCGTGCTTCTTGTAGACGAGCGTCCCGAAGAAGTGACCGATATGCAACGGAGCATTAAGGGTGAAGTTGTGTATAGCACTTTCGACGAAATGGCCGAACACCATACCAAAGCCGCCGAAATGGTACTGGAGCGCTC
>JAQVTZ010000050.1 GCA_028699795.1 Clostridia bacterium
TTAATAGCGGATTGGACGAAATACCTGTTGTTTTTGTCGCCTTACCATACGGCGTTTTTGCTGGCAAACAGCACGGTAGCGCAAGCGTCGGTAAGCGATATCTTGGTATCCATTGCGTATCTTACGATAATTACCGCGGGACTCCTATCTCTGGTGGGTAAAAAATACTCCGCTTATGTAATAAGAGGCTGATATGAACAAATATATTTCTTTGCTCCGATACGAATTAAAGAATACTTTAAAAGACAAAATGAACGCCTTTATGCTGTTTTATCCTCTCCTTATGGCATTTATCACGGGCTTTCTTGCGCCACAAATTGTCAAGATCACGGATACCAACGCCCTTGTGGCGTCTTACATTTACCTTGTGCTTTTTTTAATGAGTCTTACGATGGGCTCTCTAATAGGAGGCGTACTGTTGGGATTTTCGCTGATAGAAAACAAGGACGAACGAACCTTTAACAGTCTGGCCGTGACCCCTGCTTCAATCAAAGGATATGTTATCTTTAAGTCTGTCTATAGTTCTGTGATTACTTTTATCGGCAATCTAATAATGATTTACGCAATCGGGCTTTTGGGCGGCAAAAGTATGACGCTCTTTACCCAGACAGGGGAAGTTTTCTTGTTCGATACGCTCAGATTTTATCACATCATCGTATTTTCGTTTGTCAACAGCTTGCTTGCCCCTGCCGCTGCAATGCTGATGGCGGCGATAGCCAAAAATAAGGTGGAAGGATTTGTGATTATGAAGTCCGCGGGGCTTGTGTTTTTGTTGCCCGTACTGATGATGCTGCCGTTTTTCCATGGCGGCACACAGTACATTTTGGGGTTTTTGCCGCATTTTTGGTGCACAAAGGCGGTATACAATGTCATCATCCAAAGCGCCGCGTCCGCAGATCTTCCTTTTTGGCTTTACAATCTAATCGGTACGGTAATTACTTTGGGTGTTACGGTTTTGTCTTACGGCTATTTCAACAGAAAGTTGCAAATATCAACCTAAGAAAGTTACAAATATCAATCTAAAGGAGGTAGTTTTATGGAGTGGTATTGGTGGTTGCTTATCGCATTGGGCGTCGTCGGACTGGGCGCGCTCAAACTGTTGGTTTTCAACAAAATGAGAAAAAAGAAAAACAAACCGACTCATAAAGGCGAAGACTGATTACTTCGGTAACAGAGGTTGTCTCTTTTGGGTCAGCTTCTTTTTTTAAAAACTATAACAAGTTCTGTTAATGATGATTTGTTTCAGCTCGTCCGATAGCTCGTTAAAGTAGGCGCAATACCCCGCGACACGCACCATAAGATAAGGGTATTTTTCGGGATGCGCATAGGCTTCTATCAGAATGTCTCGGTTAATAACATTGGGTTGGAACTGCATACCGCCTGTCGTAAGGAAAGTTTTGAAAACGGATGCGAGATTTTTTACGCCGCCCTCGCCTTGGAACAGGGCGGAGTCTATGGAAAAGGTGACAGTTGTACCGTTAACCGCATAATCCGTAAAGTTGACGCCCGCAACAGCGTTTAGCGACGAAAAGAGGTCGGTTTGCTGCATGCCGTAATGCGGTGTCACGCTGTTGGCAAGCGGCACGCCCGCAAGTCTTCCGCAGGGGAGCGCTTGCGTTTTTTTGCCGTAACGGTCATTGACATTGAGCGCATAATAACCCGCCGTATAGACACCGTTTCGGGGACAATTGGGTACCGAATCTAACGCTTTGTTATAAATCTCCATCACTTTTGTGACCCATTGGGTAGCTTCTAAAGAGCAGTCGTCGCCGAACTTGGGGACGGCAAGCAGTGCTTCTCTAACCGCTTTGTGTTTTGCGCCCTCGAAATTGTTGTCTATCGCTTCCAACACTTCCGTCATGGTATATAATTTCTTTTTAAATACGACTTCGTCTACGGCAAACAAAGAGTCTGCCACATCGGTAATCCCAACGGCCTGAATGCCGCTGCTGTTAAAGGTCGCGCCGCCCTCGTAGACATCCTTACCCGACTGAATACAACCTTGATAAAGCGCAGATGCAAGCGGTGTGGTAAAGCCCGCGCGCAGTTTACTTTCGATATTTTGGTGATCGGTTAAGACACCTTTTGCAAGGGCGTTCAGCCTTGTTTGGAAACGCTCTAGAAGCTCTTTCATTGTTGCGGGCGGATTGTATTGATAAATCCCTTTTTTGACTTCTAATTTGCGTATTTTTTTGCGGTGATACTTTAAGATTGCTCTTGAAAGGGGGTTTTTGCCTTTTATGGTGTAATCGATAAATTTAATGATTATTTTTTGAAGCTGTTCTTTGACAGGGTAATTCCAAAGGTCGTAGTCGTGCCCCTTTAGCGCTTGCAGAAGCGGAAGGGCAAGATTCATATTGGCGCAATCCGTATTGCCGAAATGGTCGTCTGAAGCATTGGGCTCGACACAACCGACAATGGAAAAGTTGCGCGCTTGTTCTATGGTGGTATCGTAATGTCTTAACAGTGTTTCAATATAAATATTGTCTGCGAAGAGCTCGGGCATCGGGCAGCCGTTAATATAGATTTCTGCAAGGCGCTCCAGATATCTGCTAGGATTCTTTTCGTGGACGCGCGCCGTCATGTTGATGGCAAGCGGTTGTAGTTCGCAGGCATCGATAAGCATATAAGTGATATCGTTAACCGCGTCATTTCCGTCTTTATCTACGCCGCCGAAAGTGAGAGCTTGGTCTGTGGACAGGGTTTCGAACAGTTTGCTGACATTAAGATAAGAATCTCCGTCGTTTACCAAAATACATTCGTCCATTTTAAGGATAAAAAGACAAAGAAGCTCTTTTGCCTCATCATAGGTAATTTTGCCCGATTCTATATCTTTTTTGTAATAGGGGTACAATATTTGGTCGATACGCCCGAACGAAACGGCATTCTCGTAAGATTCGATGCAGAGAGCAATTTGCAACAATAACATACTTTGCAACGCCTCATGAAAAGTTTCGGCAGGATATTTGGGCACGCGGCGGCAGATTGCCGACATTTTGGACAATTCTTGTTTGCGTATAAAATCGGGCTCTGCTTTCGCGGCGGTTTCGAGAAGACAGGCGTAGCGTTCTCCAAATGCTTCCAGCGCTTGCAGAGCAAGTATCGCGCCATTATAAAATTCTTGGTTATTGTCGGGATGCGCGCGTTTTGCCTCGTTGATTTCGGCAATGATTCCCGTTGTGCCCAATGTTAACAGCCGTTCGAAATTGACGACGAAGTGAGCGATTGCCGCCATATTGTTGTTAAAACCCGCAATCATTTCGGAGGACCTTGCGAGAACGGGAATAAAATCTTTTATGGTTGGGTTGACCTTGCGGAGCAAACTGTGCTTGAACCAGAACGGAAAAATATAGAAATAAAACTTTAGTCTCTCTTTAAAAGAACATTGAAAGGATACGGGTTTTTGGCGATTGATTTTATAGAGGAAAGAGATATCCAATATCCCGTAATGCTCTTCCCATACCTGTCCCGCAACGCGTTTAGAGGTAAAGTTGCCGGCAAGTAGTTCGTCGGGATACACTTTAACGGTTTTGTTTTTTAACACATAGGCAAGGCGTTCGGCACGGTGCAGATGTACCGGCTTTTTGAAGCCGTTTTTGCGGTAGAATTTTGTTTTGAGCATCGAAACTTCGATGCAAAGAGCGCGTTTGCTGCTTCGGATTGCGTCGCGCACCCGAAGCACTCTGTCCGTAAATACGGCTTGTTGAGGCGGATTGTCGGTTTCGCCGCTTATCGCTTTGATGCCGTTTTTAACAAACAAATAGATTGTGTTTCGCAACGACTCCAACGCTTGTTCGTTGGTTGCGGGGATATCGTGCACTTTAAGATTTAGCTTATTTGCCTTATCTTTATACATACTGTTGTACTTTAGAATTTCGATTGTGTTGTAACCGTATTCTTTTAATATCGCGCTTACCGCCGCAATATTGTCTTCGCTGTCGTTATAGCCCGGTACCGAAACCATACGGAAGCGGATTGTAGGATGTAGCGCAACCAGTTGACGGAGATTCTTTTGGATAAGGCTCATCCCTGTCCCTGTAAGAGATTGATGAAGTTTTTCGCTACCCGCTTTGATGTCCACATAGTATAAATCTATATATTTGTTCAGTTTTTCTATGGTGTCCCAAGAGGCGCAAAGTGTGGTTTCTATCGCAATATGTATTTGCTCTTCTTTAAGCGCTTTTAATAAGGTTTCTAGCGCGTCCGCATCTTGCAAAAGCGGTTCGCCTCCGCTTAATGTCACGCCGCCGCCCGAAGCCCGAAAATATTTTTTGTCTCTCAATACAACAGAAAGCACATCTTGAGCCGTATATTCATGAGAAACGCCGTCGATAGCGCTTAATCCTTCGGGATTTTGGCACCAAAGACATCTGAGAGCGCATCCTTGAAAAAATATCGTGGTTCGAAGCCCCGGCCCGTCATGGACACAGGTGCGCTGTATTTTAAAAATATTGAATTTTTGGGTAGTGTCGGTAGTCTTGTTCATTTTTTCTCCGTTTCATCAATAATAAATTATATATATACAACTATTCATGTTATGAAAGGAAATGACTTTAGAAAGCGCTACAAATACAATAATATGATTATCTATAATATACTATTATTCTTTGCATATTGTCAATACGGATAATATAAATCGAATGCTTTTAAGCAGAAAACTACCCAAAATATGATGCGAATAATTCAATTCGGTGTTGATTTTTCAAAAGAAAGTGATACAATGTAATAGGAGGAATTTATTTATGGGAAAAAAGTTTTTTCATGTGGTTTTTGTAGTTTTTTTTCTCGCTGTTTTTGTTGGTTTGTTATCGGCATGCGACGGAGTCATTCCCGAGGACATCTTGGACGATATTCTTAACAACAGTAATCTGGATGTCACACTTATTGATAACTTTTTTGATTCGATTACCGAAAGCAATAATTACGAGCTTACTGTTGAGGTCGATAATGAAATACTATATGTTTATAAAGTAGACGGTAATAAGATTTATTTTACAGCAGATACAGAAAATCCCGAGTATTACGAAATCGATATCGATAATGAGATTATGTATACATACACGCAAAGCGATGCTGTTTGGGCCAAAGATGACGGCGAGCCTTGGTTGGGCGAGTATGAATTTTTAGAAGCGTGTAACGAATTTTTTGTTGCGGAGCATTACGAATTTTCATTAGAGGATCACGCATTCAAGCTCAAAGAAGACGATATTGAAGATTTCGAGGACATGGATATCGTTTCAATGCAACTCACGATAGACGGAAACGACTGCGAATTCACGGGTGAGATGGTAGATTGCGAAGAAGAAGTGCCTTTTTCGATGAAATTCGAAAATGTCGGTTCAACCGTAGTGCAGTTGCCCGAGATTTCGGGGTATCTTGTTAATTATAATTACGGTGAAGATAGTTGCAATGAGGTAATCGTAGAGTCGGACGACTATGTAGAAGAAGTACCCACACCAACGAAATCGGGATACATATTCGAGGGTTGGTATGCGGATACCGATTACGAAGAAGAGTTTGATTTTACGGCAAAACCCAACGGCAATGTGACCCTATATGCCAAATGGACGCCTGTTGCAAGCCAATCGCCTGCGCCATTTTCAAAAGTGGTTGATGCGATTATTGATGGGACGGAGGGACTGTTTGCCGACCTTTCCGAGATTGACAGCGAAGCTTATTTTGCAACTACGCTCTATATTGATGCGACAGTAGGGACACTGAGGGAAAGCTACGATATAGAAATTAAAGGAAACTTCAGTGAAACGCTTGCCGATAATCAAGGTTACATCAAGGTAATTGATACGGTCAGACAAAAAACGGTTTTGATAATCTATGTAGACGAATATTCGACGGTTTATGTAGGCGAGGCGTTTACCAATCCCTCCCTAAATTGGTTCAAACTCTCCCAAGCCGAAAGTTTGGGTTTTGTATCGGATTACTTTAGTATGTTACCTCAATTAGTCCATGATTTCGTTACGGACTCTAATCTTACGGATTTGCAAAGCGACGAAGATGTTTCGACAATTATGGCTATGGTAAAAGTGTTAGGACCAACTCTGTTCAATTATTCTTATCCCGTCGACTTTAATTATGATGCAGGACAAACCGACGGTGACTACAATTTAGATTTTAAGGTGGAGCAGATGCTTACTTTGTTGCAGAATCCTAGTATCGCAAGTCTTATGTCCGAAATAGATTTAGAAATAGTGAATACGCTTAATATGGTTTTTCCTGCGATATTCGGCATAGCATTTGTCGAAAACTATGGCTCGCTTATGGTAGTTCAAGTAGGTGTGATCCCCGATATTTCTTTTGATTATCGCATTGAAGACGGCACTTTGGACAAACTGGGAATCAGTTATCAAAGAGACGCCGACCCCGAAATAGAAGGCGACCTCCCAATTGATTTTAAAATAGGTTTAAAGAATATCCAAATATCCGACAGCGTAACGACATCGGACTTAAAACCCGTCGAAATGCCCGTGCTGTCCTCTATTGATAACGGCGTAACGAAATTGACTTTCACAATCGGTATCGAGAATAAAGAAGGATTCGAGGATATCAAAATAGAGTTTTATGAGCTGCCTGACTTTACTTTGGGATACGGCGAAAACGGATTCGTTATCGAAAACAGCCGCATCAAGGCTTACGGGGTTGTCACGATAGACGGGGTGAGCGAAGAGATTTCGGTTATGTATGACGACGCTTTAGGCGTACTCGTGTTCGATTTGGCGGGGCTTTACGAACTCCTCGACATGGATGCGCCCGCAAGCGGAACGCTGTATTATCTGCAAGATTTCTATCTCTTAGATTGGCTGTCCTCACAAATCTCCGAAATGTCCGAAATGCCCGAAGACGAATTGCCGCAGGATGCGCAAATTAGCGATGTCATTTTGGGGTTGATTGTTCTTGCCGAGATGTGCTTAGACGGCGCGTACGAGCAAGTAAGCGAGCAAGAGGTAATGATTGACATTCTTGCGGTTATCCAAAATCTTTTTATGATGGATCTTTATCCTCAAGAATACCTGCCGTTTTCGCTAGAGCCTTTTGCAAACGCGCTTGATATGACCGTAGAAGAATTAGAGGAAATACTTGTCTACTCTCTCGGCATCGAACCGGGCAATCAAACGGTTACAGAATATTTTATAGAAAACGGATTATATTTATTGCTGAGAGGATATTTTGCCGCAAGCTGCAACGAGGATGGCGCGGGCATAAGTATGACTTTGCTTGCGGGAGACGACAGTATTATTACTTTAGGTTGTCAAGTCACAATGATTACGCAAACCGAAGCCTTGGCAATTATAGAACAATTGGATATTTCCGATGTGGATTATGAAACATATGGCAACGATGTAAGCGTATCCGACAATTACGACTTTTTAATGGAAGAACTGATGGCAATGCTCATAAACTATATGTTTTTAGGAAATGAGCAACTGGTAATGTAAAATTAGGGAGCCTAATTGAGGTGCCCAAATTAGGATAAGGAGTATGCGTATGGACAATCATTATGATGTCATTGTGGTTGGCGCGGGGAACGCGGGGCTTGTTGCCGCGGCCACCACCGCCAAAAGCGGACTCAAAACGCTTCTGCTAGAAAAACACAACCTCCCCGGAGGCAGCGCGAGCAGTTTTGTGCGTGGAAGGTTTGAGTTCGAGCCCTCGCTTCACGAGCTTGCGGGTGTGGGAACCAAAGAGAAGCCCGGCAACATTTATCAAATTTTCGACGAACTGGGGGCAAAAATTGATTGGAGGTACGAATATAATACCTTTCGAACAATCGCAAAAGGCGTCGACGGTTACGATGTCAAACTTCCCGCAGGGATAGACGCGTTCTGTACCGAGATGGAAAAGGCCGTGCCCGGTTGCGAAAAACAGGTACGCGCGCTTTTTGCGCTTGCAAAAAAGGTCGACGACGCCATCGCATACATTACCAAAATGAAAGGCAAGCCCAATCCCCTTGTAATGATTACCAAGCACGGCGACTTTATGAGGGTTGCTTCGCACTCTGTCGAACAGGTGATGGACGCGCTCGGGTTAAGCGAAAAAGCGCGGGATATCCTTTGTACTTATTGGGGATACCTTGGCGTGCCGACAGACGAAGTCAACTGCATGCACTACTTGGCAATGCTGAACTCTTTTGTGGTTAACGGCGCGGCAATGCCGTACAAACGCTCCCACGAGATGTCTTTGGCGCTCGTAAAAGTGATAAACGATAACGGCGGAGAGGTCTGGTTTAATTCCGAGGTTACCCGTTTTCTGTATGACGAAAACGGAGCGGCTATCGGTGTAGAGGCGGCGGGCAAAAAGCTTTATGCCAAAGAGATTATTTCCAATATTATACCCCACAATGTGTTCAACAGGTCAGATGCCGACAAAATTCCCCAAAGAGACCTAAAGCTTGCCAATGCGCGCAAGTTCGGGATTTCCGTTTTAACGGTTTACTTGGGGCTGGACTGCACAATGGAAGAGTTGGGCATCAAGGACTACACGGTATTTGTTACCACCACGGGCAATACGCGCAAACAGTATAACGACAGGCTGGAGGGTAGTATGTATATCGTTAATTGCCTCAACGATGTCATTCCCGATTGCACGCCAAAAGGCACTTGTTCGATGTTTTTTACCATGCCTCTTTTCGGAAGCGATATCCCCAAAGAGCTCAAGCCCGAACAGTACAAAAAATACAAAAACGATTTGGCGCTCCGCTATCTCCGTGATTACGAAGACTTGACGGGGATGTCTATTGTGCCTCATATCGAAGAAATTTCGGTGGCGACACCGGTTACTTTCGCACGGTATCTCGGCACACCCGAGGGCACGATTTACGGGTACATGAATTCCGGTTGGGACAATATGCTCGCTCGTATTTCCTCCGAAAAAGAAGACTATACTATTCCGAACTTGACATTCTGCGGCGGGCACTCGGCAAGAAGCATCGGCTACAGCTCTACCTATAATTCCGGCAAAATTGTCGGAGACAGAATTGTTAGAAAACTGAAAGGGGGTAATTGATATGTCTAAGCCCAATATTCGTTCTCTCAGCAAACTTGATTTTTTAAAGATGATACCCGCAAGAAAGCAAATTATCGAGGAGGCGCCCGCCCAAACGCCTCCGCCTCTCGACTCCTACAAGGCAAACGAGCTGGCAAAGCAGTTGCATCCCGATTTCCAATTTCTTAAAGTATCGCAAGTTATTGAGCGGGGCGAAGAGGTCAAAAGTTTCGTGTTGGTGCCTGACCAAGAAAAAGGCTGCAAAAAACTTGCGTATTTTTCGGCAGGGCAATACCTTGTGATTCCGCTTAAAATAGGTAACGCAAAACTTGTACGCCCGTATTCGTTATCTTCTTCGCCCAAAGAATCTTTGCAAGGGAAGTATGAAATAACCGTCAAAAGGGTGGAAGGCGGACTGGCTTCGCAATACATTTTGGACCATTGGCAGGTGGGGACGCAGGTAAGAACGATTGCGCCCGAAGGTCTGTTTACTTACGAACCTTTGCGTGACGCAAAGCATATTGTAGGGCTTGCGGGCGGGTGCGGTATCACGCCCTTTGTTTCGCTGGCGAAAGCGATAGCGGAAGGAGATGAAGACGCATGCCTCACCCTAATTTATGGTTGCCGTACGAATAAGGATATTTTGTTTAAAGCAGAATTGGAAGAACTAGCGCAAAAATGCGAAAAGATTAAGCTTATCTATGTGCTAAGCGACGAACCTTCAGAGGGTTGCGAAAACGGCTTTATTACGGCGGATATCATCCGAAAACACGCGCCCAAGAGCGAAGAATATTCTATATTTATTTGCGGGCCGCAAGCGATGTACGATTTTGCCGATCAAGAGATCGCAAAACTAGGATTAAGAAAGAAATTCATTCGTCACGAAGTGTTCGGCGAATACAGAAATCCCGCGCGTGATGCAGAATATCCCGAGGTCCCCAAAGACAGTTTCAAACTTAAAGTTTTCATTCGGGGCGAAAGCACGACTATCGATTGCAACGCGAACGATACGCTGTTAAATTCGATGGAGAAAAACGGCATTGCCGCTCCCGCGCATTGCCGCAGCGGCATTTGCGGCTGGTGTCACTCCAAACTACTCAGCGGAGAAGTCTATGTGCCCAAAACGGTAGACGGCAGACGGCTTGCGGACTTCGATTATGGCTATATTCATCCCTGCTGCAGTTTCCCTCTAAGCGATGTCGAGATAGAGGTTTATCCGCGTTAACGGAATAGAACGAAAGCATCGTAGAGCCGTTTTAAAAATAAACGGCTCTTTTTTATGTGAAATTATGTAAAAAGGAACAGCATATTGACAAACCCTTCATGAATCATATATAATCTATTTAACATTTGTTAAACAAAAGAGAAACAGGATATGGATAGCAGTCGTAAGAGAGAAAAAATAGAAAAAATAGCCTTCAGACTTTTTTTGGAAAAGGGTTACAACGAAACGGGAATACGCGAGATATGCGCCAAAGCAGGGATCGAAGCCCCTACTTTGTACTATTTCTACGGATCAAAAAAGGGTTTGTTTTTTTATTTGGCCAAAAAACTACATACAAAATTTCTTTCTACCAATAACGATATGGTTATTTTTAATCCTGACGAGAATCCCGAAGAAGCATTATATAATATGCTTCAGAACAGAATCGTGTTTACCGCGAACCATACGATGGAAACAAGATTTTATTTGCGTTACACGCTTTTTCCGCCTCAAGAACTAAAAGAGGATATCCAGAAATTTATTGCAGAAACAAGTGCAGCAAAGAAAGAATTTGCGTTTCGATGTTTCACAGAATGTAAACGGCGAGGCTTAATTAAGGTAGAAGCGGAGGTTGCGGTGAAATACTTTTTAAAGTTCATTAACAACAATGCTTTCGATATTATTTTTTCGGGTTGGAATCCTTCGCAAGCTGAAATCAAAAATCTATGGGAGATGTTTTTTAAGTGTAGACTGGCAAAAACG
>JAQVTZ010000051.1 GCA_028699795.1 Clostridia bacterium
CTCACTCATTACCTGAGGCAGCGATTGAACAATATCGCGGCAGGCGTAAGGATTGAGTAGATTGGCGGTGCCTATCATCACGGCGGAAGCGCCCGCATACATCATTTCGATGACATCGTAAGCATCGGTGATGCCGCCCATGCCTATGATCGGTACGCCCACGGCTTTTTTTACTTGATACACCATCCGCAACGCTATGGGATAAACGCCTTTCCCGCTGTAACCGCCTGCCCCCGCCGCGAGAATGGGTTTTGCTGTTCTTACATCAAACCGCATCCCCAATAGCGTATTGATTAAACTGATTGCATCGGCGCCCGCTTGCTCTACCGCAACCGCGATAGAAGCGATATCGCTCACATTGGGACTGAGCTTGACAATCAACGGCTTCCTCCCGACTTTTTTTACTTCGCGAACAAGCTCTGCCGCAATTTTAGGGTCAGTACCGAACGCCATGCCGCCGCTTTTTACATTGGGACAACTGATATTCAGCTCGACGGCAAACACGCTGTCCGCATCGTTAAACTTTGCAACCGTCTCAATGTAATCGTCTACCGTAGAGCCGCCTACATTGGCAATCACTTTTTTGTGATATACTTTTTTGAGTTTCTTTAATTCTTCATTGAGAACTTTTTCTACGCCGGGGTTTTGCAACCCAATGGAATTGAGAAGCCCCGCGGGACACTCCGCAATGCGCGGCAAAGGATTGCCGTATTTTGGTTGTAAAGTGGTACCCTTTAGCGCAATCGACCCCAAACAATTGATATCGTAGAACTCCGCGAATTCGTAACCGAATCCGAATGTTCCGCTCGCGGCAATAACAGGGTTTTCTAAACGGTTTCCCAAAAATTCGATTTCGGTATGCATCAGAAAATCACCTCCCCCGCTTCAAACACGGGGCCTTCTTTGCATACGCGTTTCGGCCCGTTTGTCGTCATGATAGAGCAACCCATACAAGCGCCGAAACCGCAGCCCATGCGCGCCTCCAACGAAATTTGCCCGTGACAAGAGTGGGCGGCATATGCTTTGAGCATTGGCAAAGGTCCGCATGCATAATAGTAATCATATTTTGGTTTATAATAGTTTAGACAATCTAAGGCGTTACCTTGGTAACCCAAACAGCCGTTATCTGTAGATAGTATCACATCTGCTATCTTAGAAAATTTATCAATATAATAAGCCTCTTCTGCATTACGAAAGGCTAGTAAAACCGTAGGCTTACTACCCTTTGCGCAAAACTCTTTTGCAAGCAGATAGAGCGGCGCGCAGCCGATACCGCCGCCAGCAAGCAACGGCCTTTCAGCTTTGGATAAATCAAAACCGTTGCCCAGTTCAACCAATGCCTCTGCCTTGTCGCCTTTTGTCCAAAATGTCATTTCTTTGGTGCCTTTGCCGACGGTCTTGTAAAGCACCGTCAATAAACCGTCATGATAATCCGCAATACTAAACGGTCTTTTGAGATAACAATCCCTTACGGTAAGGTCGATAAATTGTCCGCTTTTTGCCAGAAAACCCTCCGTGCGGAATACGATTTCGTATGTCGTGGGATTCAGCTTCTTGTTGGATATCACTTCAAATGTAGTGAGTTTCATGGCTTAACCTATCGTGGAGATTCCGATTGTAATCTCCTCCAACACATTCAAAAGCGCGTTGACGGTGTCCAACGAGGTGAACACAGGGACATTGTTTTCGACCGCCGTGCGCCGTATCATGACACCGTCGCGTCTTACCGATGCCTCTCCCTCGCTGGTTGTATTTACAATATAAGTGATATATCCTTTGCGCAAGGACTCCAGTATCTCTTCGCTGCCTTGTGAAATTTTCTTTTTAACTTTGGTGCGTATACCGTGCGCTTTTAGGAAGTCGGCGGTACCCTCGGTTGCCTCGATATTAAATCCCAGATTATAAAATCTTTTGATAAGCGGCAAGGTCCGGTCTTTGTCGGCATCGCTTATCGTGGCAAACACAGTGCCGTTGTTGGCGACTCTCAACCCCGAAGCATTGATAGACTTGTAGATTGCTCTATGCAGATTGTCGTCATAGCCTATCGCTTCGCCCGTAGATTTCATTTCGGGAGAAAGTACGGCGTCCAACCCCGACAACTTGGAGAAAGAGAAAGTGGGAGACTTCACATACCATCTGCGCTTGCGCGGCAATACTCCCGTGTAGCCCAACTCCTTCAATGTTTTGCCGAGCATCACCTTTGTGGCGATATTGGCAATGGGCGCGCCCGTCACTTTAGAAAGGAAAGGCACCGTACGGCTGCTTCTGGGGTTGACTTCTATAATATACACTCTGTCTAGCGAATCGATCACAAACTGAATATTAAAAGGTCCGATAATGCCGTTCGCTTTGCCGATACGGTTGGTGTGATCAATAATTTTTTTCTGTACTCTGTCTGAAATTGAATAAGTGGGGTAGACGCTCATCGAGTCCCCGCTATGCACACCAGCCTTTTCGATATGCTCCATAATGCCCGGGATAAATACTTCTTCGCCGTCGCAAACGGCGTCCACCTCGCATTCTCTGCCCTCGATGTATTTATCGATCAGCACGGGATGCTTTTCGTTTAGTTTGACGGCCTCGGTCAAATAATTGCATAAGGATTTTTCGTCGTACACAATATGCATCATTCTGCCGCCCAAAACAAAGGACGGGCGAACCAACACAGGATATCCGATGCGGTTTGCCGCGGCTTTGCCGTCTTCCACATTATATACGGATTGACCTTGGGGCATAGGGATATCCAGCCCGTTTAACAGTTTTTCAAACTTTTTGCGGTCTTCCGCCAGCGCGATGCTGTCGCTGCTTGTGCCCAAAATGGTGACGCCCGCCTTCGAGAGATCTTCCGAAAGGTTGATTGCCGTTTGTCCGCCGAACGCGACGATAACGCCTATCGGCTTTTCGAAATCGACAATGTTCATGACATCCTCGAAGGTAAGCGGCTCGAAATAAAGTTTGTCGCTTAATGTGTAATCTGTTGAGACGGTTTCGGGGTTATTGTTGATGATAATCGCCTCGTATCCGGCTTCTTGGATGGCCCAAACGGCGTGCACGGTGGAATAATCGAACTCGATGCCCTGTCCGATACGGATGGGACCGCTCCCGAACACGATAACCTTTTCTTTTGCGCTCAGCTTGGATTCGTTTTCGCTTTCGTAAGTCGAATAGAAATACGGGATATAAGATTCGAATTCGCTTGCGCAGGTATCTATCATTTTATAAACGGGATAGATGCCGTTTTGTTTTCGTGTCTCATAAATCTTATTGAAGTCCGTTTTCCAGCACTTTGCGATATACTCGTCCGAAAACCCGCGCCGCTTTGCCTCTTTAAGCACCTCTAAGTTACCATTATTGGTTTTTATGACTCTCTCATACTCCACAATTTTTGCGATTTTATCCAAAAACAAGCGGTCTATCTTAGTAATATTATAGAGATAATCGATGGTAATTTCCCTTCTGATTGCCTCGGCGACCGCAAAAATCCTTTCGTCGGTGTTCTCTAAAATGAGGTCTACAAGGTCATGGTTGTTCAGTTTCGACAGCGTGGGAATCTCGAGGTGGACAAGTCCTGTTTCTAGCGAGCGTACCGCCTTGAGGAAAGCTTCCTCTATCGTACGACCGATGCTCATGACTTCGCCCGTTGCTTTCATTTGCGTAGACAGTTGTCTTTTGGCATCCGTAAATTTATCAAAGGGAAAGCGGGGGATTTTGGCAACGACATAATCCAAAGACGGCTCGAAAGAGGCGAGCGTATTGGCTATCATGATTTCATCTAGACGAAGGCCGCAGGCTATCTTCGCGCTGACTCTTGCAATCGGATACCCCGAAGCCTTGGAAGCAAGCGCACTCGAACGGCTGACTCTTGGATTTACCTCAATCACATAATACTGGAAAGAGAAGGGGTCCAGCGAGAACTGCACATTGCATCCGCCCTCTATATTAAGCGCGCGGATAATCTTTAATGCGCTGTTGCGGAGCATTTGATAATCTTTGTTGGACAGCGTTTGGCTGGGGGCGACAACCCAAGAGTCGCCTGTATGAATGCCGACGGGGTCGACATTTTCCATACAACAAACCGACAAAGCGGTATCGTTGGCGTCACGCATCACTTCGAATTCGATTTCTTTGAAACCTTCTATGGATTTTTCAATGAGAATCTGTGTCACGGGAGAAAGTTTGAGCGCGTGCTTGGCAAGCTCTTTGAGCTCGTCGTCGTTGTCTGCGAAGCCGCCGCCCGTGCCACCCAGCGTAAAAGCGGGGCGTACAATAATGGGATACCCTATCTCGTTTGCGGCGCGCAACGACTCGTCAATCGTGCATGCTGTATGCGATTGCAGCACGGGCTCCCCGATTCCGACACAAAGGTCACGAAATAAGAGTCGGTCTTCGGCATGCGCGATCGCTTCGTACCCCGTACCCAGCATCTCGACGCCGCACTCCTCCAGCACACCGCTTTTATAAAGCTGCATGCCTAAATTAAGTCCCGTTTGACCGCCGATACTGCAAAGCAGCCCTTCGGGTCGCTCGTGGCGGATAATTTTGGACACATACTCTAGGTCCAATGGTTCCATATAAACTTTGTCCGCAATTTTCGTGTCCGTCATAATCGTTGCGGGATTGCTGTTGACCAGTACCACCTCGTAGCCCTCTTCCCGAAGGGCAAGACAGGCCTGTGTGCCCGCATAATCGAACTCGGCGGCTTGCCCTATCACGATAGGGCCGCTGCCTATTACCATAATTTTTTTAATATCGGTTCTCTTGGGCATTGGTCGTACCTCCTGCTGCTTTCATCATTTCGATAAACCCGTCGAACAAATAACCACTGTCCTCGGGTCCCGGCGCGCTTTCGGGATGGTATTGGATGCTCATCACCTTATTTTTGGCGTCCATCATCCCTTCCGCCTCGTTGTCTAAAAGGTTGCAATGCGTAAGGGTAAGCCCCGTGCCTTCCAAACTCTCTTTGCTTACCGCATAAGAGTGGTTTTGGGAAGTGATTTCTACCTTGTCCGTCACAAGATTTTTGACGGGGTGGTTGCCTCCGCGGTGTCCGAACTTCATTTTATAAGTTTTCGCGCCGTAAGCAAGTCCGATTAGCTGGTGCCCGAGACAAATGCCAAAAATAGGCACCGTGCCTTTCATGCCGCGGATAAGTTGTATCACTTCTTCGACATTTTCGGGGTCGCCGGGGCCGTTAGAAATAAACAGACCGTCGGGACGATATTTCATAATCTCGCTTTTTGGGGTGTTATAAGGCACCACGACGACATTGCAGGCGCATTTATTCAAACAATTGATAATGTTATGCTTGATGCCGCAATCTACCGCAACGACGGTATACAATGGGTTTCGGGTGCGCGAGTACCATATTTTTTTGGAAGAAACTTCTTTTACCTGCGCTGTCGTAAGCTTCGCCGCTCTTAATTGTTGCACACACTTTTCAATTTCTTGGTTGGCATCGCATATCATCGCTTTCATCGAGCCTTCGTCACGAATCATCCGCACGATTTCGCGGGTATCGACACCGCTGATTCCCGCCGCGCCGTTATCCTCCATCACTTCGCCCAAGGTCTTCGTAAACCTGAAGTTGGATGGGTTGTCGTTGTATTCCCGTACCACAAAACCCGACATATAGATGCCCTTGGATTCGTAATCGTCGTCTGTCAGCCCGTAATTGCCAATCAATGGATAGGTCATCACCACCATTTGGCCGAAATAAGACGGGTCCGACATGATTTCTTGATAGCCTACCATCGACGTATTGAAAACGATTTCGGCTATCCTCGGCTCGCGGCTTCCAAAACCGTTGCCATAGAAAACCTTACCGTTTTCAAGCACCAACATTCTTTCGTTCATGTCATCCTCCTGTTATTATCGTAAACAACCTTTCCTTCCGCAACCGTAAGCACATTCGTGCCGTACAGCAGACTGCGGTCAAAAGGCGTATTCTTGCTTTTTGATAGCGTTTTTTGCTTGTCATAGCGGTGGGCGTTATCAATATCGAGAACAGCGATATCCGCCATGCCACCTTCTATTATTTTGCCGTATGGTATCCCAAAACGATTAGAAGGGTTAACCGTAACCCAATTTTGCATATCTTTATAGGTCGCAAGCCCGGTCTTGATAAGCCCCGTATAAACGAGCGGCATCAGGGTTTCGAACCCGATGATTCCGTTGGGCGCAAGCAAAAAGGGCATCGCTTTTTCGTCTGGCGCGTGCGGGGCGTGGTCTGTGGCTATCATATCCGCGGTGCCGTCCAGAAGAGCGTCTAGCGTTTCGGCGCGGTCTTCTGCGCTTCTAAGAGGCGGCGCCATTTTGGCGTTGGTGTCGCCTTTGACATCCTCTTCGTCCAAAAAAAGGTGATGGGGCATCACTTCGCAGGTGATGTCCGCGCCCGCTTTTTTCGCCGCGCGCACCGTCTCGAAACTCTTTTTGGTAGACAGGTGGCAAAAATGGTAGGCGCATCCTGTTTTGATGGCAAGCTCTGTTTCACGCTCTACCGCGACGCTTTCGGCTCTAGTACCGCTGTAGCCTTCGGCTTCGGAATGGGATGCGATCATGCCGCCACACTCTTTCACAAGTTTCATTGCCTCTTCTAAAATCTTTACATTGCTTACACAACGCCCGTCGTCGCTGAAGGCTTTTACCAGAGCGGCAAGCTCTTTTATCTCGGCTAACCCTTCGCCCTTTTCGCCCTTGGTCACCGCGCCGTAAGGATAGACCTTAATAATAGCATCCTTTTGGATTGCTTTTAATTCGTAAGCAAGGTTTGCGACGCTGTCGGGGCAAGGGGTCAAGTTCGGCATCGCCATCACAGCGGTGATGCCGCCTTTGGCGGCGCTTCTTGTCCCCGTCAATATAGTTTCTTTGTGTTCGTATCCCGGCTCTCTGAGGTGGGCGTGCACATCGATTGCGCCGGAAGTTATCCATGTACCGCGGCAATCGTACACCTCGTTACCGTCGGCTGGAATGAAGGGAGCAATACGCGCGATTCTGCCGCAATCGATAAGGATATCTTTTGCGACAAGCGTATTGTTTTCCGCTATTTTCCCGCCCTTTAACAGTATCAAAGTTTGCCCTCCAACGCCATTGTAATGGCAGCCATACGCACATATACCCCGTTTTCCATTTGCCTGTAAATTCTGCTGGACACACATTCGGCAACCTCGGAAGCAATTTCTACACCTCGGTTAATCGGCGCGGGGTGCATGATAATGGCATCTTTTTTCATTTCGGCGACGCGCTCTACGGTAAGTCCCCAATTGCGGTGATACTCTTCTTTGGTGATGTTCATCTCTTTTTCGTGACGCTCGAACTGTACTCTTAACAAGTTGATAATATCGCAAGTTTTGACCGCCTCGTCTATGGTAAGATAGGGGCCAGTGCCGTCTGCAAACGATTCGGGACCGCTGACAAAGACCTCCATTCCCAACCGTTTCATGACTTCGGCATTACCGTGGGCGACACGCGAATGCTTGATATCGCCCACAAGACAAAGCTTGAGCCCTTGGAATTTGCCGAACTCCTCATATATCGTCATAAGGTCCAACAAGGTTTGGGTGGGGTGGTCGCTGGTACCGTCACCTCCGTTAAAAATAGGGACCTTGATTGTTTCAAGCTCCCTGTAATACACATCCTGTGTATGACGGATCACAATGCCGTCTACGCCCAAACTTTCGAAGGTGCGTACCGTATCGTAGAGCGTTTCCCCTTTTATAACGCTAGATGTCGCCAAATTGAAGCTGAGGGGCTGTATCCCTAAATTGAGCATTGCTATCTGGAAACTATATTGCGTACGGGTCGAATTCTCATAAAAAAGGTTGACCATTTTCTTTCCTGAAAAATTAACGGTCAACCCATTTTTAAAACGGATAGCTAGGTTTATGATATCCATTATCTCTTGCGTAGATAATGCCTTTAATGTCAGCAAGCCTCTCATTCTCATTTACCTCGTTAGGATTTTGCAGGAGGTTTGTTCCTTTACTTTGAAAAGTTTCTGCAACCTTTCGCAGTATTGTACCATAAGTTCGCCGTCTTTGCAAATGAATTGTACCCTCTTTTTATAAAACACCTTGGAAGCTATTTCATTTTCTCCTGTTTGACTTTTTTGTCTATCACATGGCGGCTCGCAAGCTCTCCAAAAATTTCTTTGGTCGAGATGTCCGCTTCCGCCATCAGTACCATAACATGGTAGGCAAGGTCCGCGATTTCGTAAACCGTTTCGTCTTTGTTGCCGCCCTTTGCCGCGATAATGACTTCGGTGGACTCTTCGCCCACTTTTTTGAGAATCTTGTCCAATCCCTTATTAAAAAGATAAGTGGTATAAGAGCCTTCTTTGGGGCTTATCTTGCGGCCCTTAATCATATCGAATAACTTTTCGTAAGAGAACTCCTTATTCGTTTCGCTTTCGTAAAGGCAATCTGCAAAACAGCTTTCGTTGCCGAGATGACAGGCGGGACCGTCTTTGATTACCTCGATCACGAGCGCGTCGCGGTCGCAGTCGGGCTTGATAGTGACAATGTGCTGGTAGTTGCCCGAAGTCGCGCCTTTGCGCCAAAGCTCTTTGCGTGAGCGGCTGTAAAAACAGGTTTTGCCCTCCTCCATACTGATGTTCAGGCTTTCGGCATTCATGTAGGCGAGCGTAAGCACCTCTTTGGTATAATAATCTTGTACGATGGCGGGAATCAGTCCGTCCCTTCCGAATTTTAAATCTTTGATTTCCATGATGTTCTCCCTAAATAATTCTTACTTCGATACCGTTTTCTTTTAGTGTTTGTTTTAATGATTTTACACTAAGCTCTCTAAAGTGGAAAATAGAAGCCGCAAGCCCCGCATCCACTTTGGGTAAGGTCTGAAACAGCGTGACAAAGTCTTCCGCATTACCCGCGCCGCCCGAAGCGATGATGGGAATCGAAACGCGTTCGCCGATTGCTGCTAGCATTTCGAGGTCGAACCCGTTTTTGACACCGTCGGTATCGATACTGTTTACGACCAATTCGCCCGCGCCGCGCGCCTCTCCCCGTTCCGCCCATTCTAAAGCGTCTATGCCCGTATTTTCGCGTCCGCCCTTTGCAAATACCGCAAACTTTCCATCGACTCTTTTGACATCCATAGATAACACGACGCATTGGTTGCCGTAGCGTTTTGCCGCCTCGGTGATAAGCTCGGGGTTTTTAATCGCTCCCGTATTGACGCTCACCTTGTCCGCGCCGCACTTCAACACTCTATCGAAGTCTGCCACGCTGTTAATCGCGCCGCCCACGGTAAGCGGAATAAAGATCTGCCGCGCCACCTCTTTGAGAATGTCGTTGAACAGGGCGCGCCCTTCAAATGAGGCGGTAATATCGTAAAAAACCAACTCGTCCGCGCCGCTTTCATTATAAAATCGGGCAAGCTCTACGGGATCTTCCACATCCTGCACGCCCTCGAAATTGACGCCTTTTACCACCCTGCCGTTGCGTACATCCAAACAGGGGATAATCCTTTTGGTAATCATAACTCTCCTTTGCCGATTTGTACGGCGCGTTTTAAATCGATAAGGTTTTTATATAACGATTTGCCGAGAATCGCGCCGTAAACGCCGATGCCGCGCAAGGTAAGTAGTTCGGATTCGTCCGAGATGCCACCCGAAGCAATCACCCTTAAGCCTGTTATTTCTTTCAATTTGCGGAACGCTTCCGTATTTGTGCCTGCCATGGCGCCGTCCGTTGCGATATCCGTATAAATAACGGTATCAATACCCGCTTGCACACAGCGCGCGCAAAACGAAAACGATTCGACCTGCGTCACCGTTTTCCAGCCATCTACCGCGACATAACCGTTTTTTGCGTCTACGCCTACAGCGATTTTGCCGGGGTATTTTGCCGCCATTTTCGCCGCGAATTCAAAATTTCGTATGGCGATTGTACCCAATATCACTCTGCCTGCGCCGATATCGAGATACTTCTTAATTTTTTCTTCGTCGCGGATGCCGCCGCCGACCTCGATAAAAACGCCCCCTTCGTCGGCAAGCGCCTTTACTGTTTCGAAGTTCGCAAGGCTGCCGTCACGCGCGCCGTCTAAGTCTACCACATGCAGATTGACGGCACCTTTTGCTTTAAAGCCGCGAAGCACTTCGACAGGGTTGGCCGCAAATACTTCGCTTTTATCATAGTCACCTTGTGTAAGCCGCACAGCTTTGCCGCCTAATATGTCAATAGCGGGATAAATCTGCATCTCAACCCCCTATTTCGGCAAAGGCGCGAAGCATTTTGAGCCCCGTCTTGCCGCTTTTTTCGGGATGAAACTGGGTACCGAATACATTGCCGCATGCGACCGCTCCCGCAATCTCTATGCCGTAGCGCGAAGTTGCAATCACGGAATCATTGCAGTTTTTGGCGTAATAGGAATGCACGTAGTACACATAATCACCGTTTGCGTTGTACTTCAAAAGAGGGCTCTCTTTGATGATTTCCAGACTGTTCCACCCCATATGCGGAACCTTGAGCGGCTCTTTGAGGTCATCCCCGATAGGGCAAACATCACCCTTTATCAGTCCCAATCCTCTATGCTCTCCGTATTCATAACTTTTATCGAACAAGAGCTGCATTCCCAAACAGATCCCTAAAAGAGGCTTGCCGCTCGCGGTTTCCTCTTTGATGACCTCGATTAAACCTGTCGCTTCCAGTTTGGCATAAGCATCCGAAAAAGCGCCCACACCGGGCAGAATAATTCGATCTGCCTTTTGAATAATAGACGCTTCCGCGGTAACCGTTGCCGAAAGCCCCAAATATTGTAGTGAACCGGTAAGCGAAAACAGATCGCCGACACCGTAATCAATTATTGCAATCATGACAGTGTCCCTTTGGTAGAGGGGATTTCGTCCTTTGCGGCGGGGTCTATGGCTACGGCT